>CAZOOH010000227.1:0-3411 GCA_964581375.1 uncultured Muribaculaceae bacterium | reverse complement strand
TACATCAGTAAAACTTGAGCACGAACTTATATGTAATGTTGCTCCAATCAAGAGACTGTATATAATTTTTTTCATTTTGATTTTCATTTTATAAGTTAATGTTTACTCCGAAAACATAGGTGCTTGGGTTGCGAATTCCCAATGTTTCAGGATCAACTCCAAATTTGTTCTTTACCCAAAGGTATTTTGGATTGTCTATTTGGAAAGTGACGTTTACACGAGATACTCCAATTCCCTTTAACCACCTCTCCGGAAGTTCATAACCTAGAACAATGTTTCGTATCTTTAAGAACGCGGCATCTTTCACTGAGATATCGGAGTATCTTGTCTCACTTCCAATTGAAGTTGAGCCGTAACGACCAATACCCGGAGTGTTAGTTGGATTCTCAGGGGTCCAGGCATTTAGAAAATAGCTTGGAATTGTAGAATATGGCACTCCAAAAGTCTCATTTTCCAAAAGTGCACGCATTTTATGCCCTCCGTAATAGGCCATCATTATATTCAGACTGAAACCTTTATAAGAGAAACTATTTCCAAAGCCGGAAACAACTTTTGGTTCTGATTGACCTGAATACTCCATAATACTGATGCTTTTTGATTGAGCGGAGTGAGTTTTTCCACCATCTTCAATGAACCAAAGAGTTTGACCTTTCGACCCAGTTGCATCGCTAATTCCGGCAAAACGATATGACCACATTGCGCTTGTTGGGTAGCCTACAACGAATGGGTTACTGATTAACTGATAAGCTAGAGTAGATGGGTTTTCGACACTGGTTACCTCATTTTGATTATATGAGAATGTCAAATCGGATGACCAACTGAAACCGCCAGGTGTTGAGGCACGGAACCAGTCGTAACTTGCCGCAACCTCAATCCCTTTATTGTGCATACTTGCCATATTAACAAACATAGATGTAAAACCAGTTGAAGGGTCAAGCGATTTATTTGAGAATATATCTTTTCCTACTTTTGAGTATAAGTCGATTGAACCGCGTAAACGGTTGCCAATAAGAGAGTAATCGATTCCAATGTTGGTTGTAATGCTCTTTTCCCATTTGAGGTTAGGGTTTGCGGGACTCTCTACAACACCATATGGTAAATTGGTATATTGGTTCATACCAGTAGAAGTTGCAGTCATTAAGCTTGTTGCTCCCTGATAGATATTTCCGGTAATACCGTAGCTGAAACGAACCTTCAAAAGATTAATCCATTTGATATCTTTAATAAATGACTCGTTATTCAGGTTCCAACCCGCTCCTAATGACCATAGCGGTTTACCGCGGAATTTTGAGTTAAGGCCATAAACATCTGCATAGTCTTTTCTGAAAGAGCCGAACAGGTTGTATTTATTGTCGTATGAGTATGTAAAGTTTGCATAACCTGATGCATAACGGTGGAACTTTTCAACAATAATTCCCATTCCGTCGCGGAAGTAAGGATTGTAAACAAATTGTTGGGCAGGGTAGTTACTATTCATATAATAAGGCGAATAGTTCAGTAAACCAAGTGATCCAAAATTTACAGTGTGTGTTGAACTGTTTTGTAGCTGTTCATCATAACCCAATACAAGAGATTTTGTACCATTGTATTTTGTCTGACGAAACTCCAAACCAGCCAAAGCGGTTAACATATGTTTCCCAAAGTTCTTTGAATAGTCAACCTGTCCGCGGGCTGTCCAGTATTTCCCGTCTGTATTTGTAGTTTGTAACATACCTCCGTTTTCGGGTGTTTGATAAACAAGTTTACCATTATCCATTTTTGCGTAGGCATTCCTGATAGATTTGGCAAGATGGCTTTGAGCATTTGCATGCCATTGAGTTGTATTATGTTCATTCTCATAAATAAACTGAGCATTGGCAGTAAGCCCGCTTATAATTTTAAACAACAAATTCCCATGATAACGGGTATTCTGGCGATCGGTAGCCTGAACATTATTATAAAACTCATCCACAATATTTACACCTAAATCGTAGATTCCGGGTGTATTGGCACCTGTCCAGTATTGGTTGCCGCTGTACCAGTAGTAGTATGGCTTATCAGAACCATCACTTTTGTACATGCTTTCATATGCCGGATGTGCCCATACATTAGTGTGAGATGAGTTATAGTCGTAGCCTGAAGTTTTAGTTTTACTGAAGATCCCGTTAATTCCAAAAGTAGCAGTTAACCATGGATAGATTTCACTTATTCCTTTATAACTGATATTCAATTGATTGTTGCCTGCATTAATAATGCCGCTATTATCGCTTTTGTAGTTAAAAGTTAGGTTGTTTTGACTCTTGTCCGAATTGCTGCGCAATGAGAGATTATATTGCTGGATTACTTGTCTGAGGTAAACAGCATCTCCATACTCCTTTGCGAAATTATTCTGTTTTAAAGCATTTACAGTTGTATTTAGTTGCTCTTGAGTAATTATCCCTTTAGCTTTTTGGTAGTATGCGTATTGTATGGGAGATATGGCTCCGGTTCCTCCGTTTATTGAAGATTCTGTAGATTGAATTGGGTTTGAAACTTCACCATTATTATTAAAATAGTAATAATCCCAGTAGGCAGATTCTGTATTAACCTGCTGTTCGGCATTCATATAGAAGTTATTGCCATAATTCATATTCTTTTTCTCATAAATCGATAGGTTAGATGAGAAGTTAATATCTATTTTCCCTTTTTTTCTGGCATTCTTTGTTGTAATAACAATGATACCGTTAGATGCTCTTGCTCCGTATATTGCAGTAGAAGCGGCATCCTTTAATACATTGACACTCTCAATATCGTATGGGTTCAGGTCGGCAATTTTACCCTCAATGGGCATTCCGTCCACAACAAGAAGAGGGTTAGTCTCTGCATAAAGGGAGCTTGTTCCCCTTATTGTTGTTTTTCCGCCGTAAGTACTAAGACCTGCAACACGACCTTCGAGATTGTTTACAATGTTTGCCGTATATCGTTCATCGATTTTACCTGAAGAGATTGAGGTAATTGCCCCTGTAACCCTCTCCTTTGGCATATCCTGATAACCTGTAACCACCACATTTGCAAGGTATGTTACACCCGTTGTAAGAATAATTTTCAAACTACTGCTTTTTGATACTGTTACTTCTTTGGTTTCCATTCCAATAGAGCTAAAAACCAAAATATCGCCCTCGTTTGCCTGAATTTGAAATTTACCGTTTATATCAGTTGCTACAATTTTATTGTTAGAATTGTTCTTAATAGTGACTCCGGGAGCAGTTTCTCCCGAATCAAACACAACAAAACCACTAATTGATGAAGATTTCTCTGGTTGCGCAGACGGGGCAATAGTTGAAGGTGAGAGTGCAATATTCTTCCCTTCAATTTTGTAGCTGATTTTTTTTCCCTCGAATAGTTGATTCAATACCGAAGTGATGTTCTGATTTACGCATTTAAAGTTAACCG
>CAZOOH010000226.1:0-3463 GCA_964581375.1 uncultured Muribaculaceae bacterium | reverse complement strand
CGGTGAGGTTTACGATAGTATTGAGGATATTTGGCCCGATTATCCCAGCAAAGAGGATTTCTTTTTCAACGAAGAGGAGTATTAATAGTTAAATAATGAAAATCGTTATTGCGGGAGCTGGAGAAGTTGGCAGCCACCTTGCCAAAATGCTAAGCAACGAATATCACAATCTTACAGTTATAGATCCGGATCAGGAGAGGCTGGACGGAATTTCGGAGAGCGCCGATGTTATTACATTTAAGGGCTCTCCTACTTCTATTGAGGTTCTTAGACGTGCCGGTGTGGCCAATGCCGATTTGTTTATTGCTGTAAGCCCTGCACAAGAGCAGGATGTCAATTTGATAAGTGCTATGCTGGCAAAAAAGATGGGAGCAGGAAAAGTTACTGCCAGAATTAATAATGATGAGTATCTTAAAAGTGAAAATAAGGTTCTCTTTACCGAGATGGGTATAGACATTATTTTCTATCCCGAAAAGATTGCATCACACGAAATTGTCGATTTATTAAAGCAGACCGGTACATCTGAATTTATGGAGTTCGACAAGGGAAAACTCCAACTAATAGTATTCAGGCTAGACGACGGTGCGCCCCTTATCGATAAAACTCTTGCCGATTTCGACTATCTGGGAGGCGATATGCCCTACAGAGCAGTTGCCATTAATCGTGACGGCGAAACTATTATACCAAGAGGGTCGACTCGTTTTAAGATGAACGACTTGGTGTTTGTAATCTCTAAAAAAGAGGGAAGCAAGGAGGTAATGCTTTATTCGGGAAAAGACAATATCGACATCAAGAGATTAATGATTATCGGAGGGGGAAGAATCGGAGAGATGGTAGCCAGAAAACTTGAAAATACTATTGACCACGTGAGGCTTATCGAGTTAAAGAAAGAGAAGTGCGACAGACTTTCGGAAATGCTCTCCAAAACTCTGATTATCAATGGAGACGGCAGGAATACCGATCTGCTTATCGAACAAGAAATTCGCACATTCGACGCAGTTGTGGCAGTTACCAGCAGTTCTGAAACAAATATTCTCTCATGTGCAGCCGCAAAAAAAATGGGAGTTCTAAAAACTATTGCCGAGGTCGAGAATCTGGAGTACATCAAACTTGCCGAAGGAATGGGGGTTGATTCTGTGATCAATAAGAAATTGATTACTGCAAGTCGTATTTTCAGATTTACCCTCAGCAACAAAGTTCAATCTATAAAGTGTCTGAACGGTTCCGATGCAGAGGTGTTGCAATTTATTGCCAACCCTAACAGTGAAATTACCAGAGACAAAATACGTTTTTTAAAATTCCCGAAAGATGCGATTATCGGGGGAGTAATCAGGGGGCAGAACAGTTTTATTGCTGTGGGCGATACGGAAGTTAAGCCGTACGACAAAGTTGTTGTATTCGCTTTGCCTACTGCTCTTTCAAAAGTCAATAGATTTTTTGTATAACAAATTTTTCTATGCCACAACTTGATAAAAAGTTGTGGCACAGAAATTTGTTACTTAACCAATTTCTTGTATTTGAATCTTTTCGGAGTTAAATCGCCAAGTCTTCTCTTTTTATTCTCTTCGTATTCGGAGTAGCTTCCCTCAAAGAAGTATACCTTAGAGTCCCCTTCAAATGCAAGAATATGAGTTGCAATCCTGTCGAGGAACCAGCGGTCATGTGATATAATAACTGCACATCCGGCAAAGTTCTCAAGACCCTCTTCCAGCGCCCTTATAGTATTAACATCTACATCATTGGTGGGCTCGTCGAGTAAAAGAACATTAGCCTCCTCTTTTAACGTCAATGCAAGGTGTAAACGGTTTCTCTCACCACCCGATAATATTCCGCATTTTTTCTCCTGATCGGCTCCTGAGAAGTTGAAACGGGAAACATATGCTCTTGCATTTACCTCTTTATTACCGAGTTTAACGAATTCAGAATTTTGAGAGATTGTTTCGTAAACAGATTTATCGGGATCTATCTGCTTATGTTGCTGATCGATATACGCTACTTTAACGGTTTCTCCAACCGAAAAAGAGCCGGAATCTGCCTGCTCATAACCCATAATCAATCTGAAGAGAGTTGTTTTACCTGCTCCGTTAGGCCCGATAATACCAACAATGCCGGCAGGCGGCAGCTGGAAATCGAGATTCTCTATAAGTACTCTGTCACCGAAACTTTTTGTAAGTCCTGTGGCGGAAATAACTTTATCGCCCAAACGAGGCCCGTTGGGAATAAAAATTTCAAGTTTCTCCTCTTTTTGGCGACCATCTTCGTTAAGCATCTTTTCGTATGCCGAAAGACGAGCTTTGGATTTTGCCTGTCTTGCTTTAGGACTCATTCTCACCCACTCCAACTCTCTCTCGAGGGTCTTCTTCTTCTTGCTCTCCTGCTTCTCCTCCTGCGAAAGCCTTACGGACTTCTGTTCCAGCCATGATGAGTAGTTGCCCTTCCAAGGAATACCCTCTCCCCTGTCAAGCTCCAGAATCCATCCTGCAACATTGTCAAGGAAATATCTGTCGTGGGTTACAGCAATTACAGTTCCTTTATATTGTTGCAGATGCGCCTCCAGCCATTGGATACTCTCGGTATCGAGGTGGTTTGTAGGCTCATCGAGAAGCAAAACATCGGGCTCTTTAAGCAAAAGCCGACAAAGTGCCACCCTTCTTCTCTCTCCACCGCTCAGATGTTTTACTATTGCATCCGGTTCCGGACACTGAAGTGCATCCATCGCTCTGTCAAGTTTAGTTTGGATATCCCAACCGCCGCATGCTTCAATTTTATCGGTAAGATCGCCCTGAAGTTCAATCAATTTATTCATTTGATCGTCATCCATCGGTTCAGCAAATTTTTCGTTTACTGCTTCATATTGTTTTAATAGGTCAATAACCTCCTGAACTCCCTCTTCTACAACTTGTTGAACACTCTTCTCCTCATCCAGATGTGGCTCCTGCTCAAGCATACCTACGCTATAACCCGGTGCCCAAACGACATCGCCCTGAATAGCAGTCTCAGTTCCGGCTATAATCTTCAAAAGAGTCGATTTACCCGATCCGTTGAGACCGATAATACCAATCTTTGCTCCGTAAAAAAACGAGAGGTAAATATCCTTAAGAATTGCTTTGTTATTGTTTGGCAGAATCTTGCCAACTCCATTCATTGAAAAAATAATCTTTTCGTCCGCCATATTTTATAATTTGCGGCAAAGATAGCACAGATTATCTCTTTCCCAACTTGTCGAGCATTGCATCAATTACATATACAGCCTCCAGAGAGTCAATTTGTCTTCCAACCGAACGCATGTATCTGCCGAAAGCCTCTTTGTCGGATGCCTCAATCTTCTTTGCCGGTGGAGACTCCATCTTAAGAGGATCGGTTGGCGAATTATTTTTCCAGATTCTGAAATCGAGATGCGGGCCTGTTGAGAGTCCTGTACTTCCAACATATCCGATGATTTGCCCTTGTCGCACTCTGGCTC
>CAZOOH010000225.1:0-3500 GCA_964581375.1 uncultured Muribaculaceae bacterium | reverse complement strand
TGCTTCTCAAAAAGTACCCGATAAAATGGTTCGAATTCATGATATGATTATGGAGAAGTATAAACTTCATTATCTGGACATAAAAAAGATGACAAATCGTGATGAGATTCTCAAATCATTTTTTGAAGAGTATAACGAAACTTTCAAAAGTGTAGAAAATTTTGTCCCACTATCAGATGCCGAAATTAAAGATATTGCCGATCATTACTTCCCTATGCTTAAACCTGAACTTACAAGCTTTATTATGGATGAAAATAATAAAGTAGCTGCATTCAGCGTTTGTTTTCCAAGTTTATCGGAAGCATTTAAAAAAGCAAAAGGTAAACTTTTCCCATTTGGATGGTACCATATTATGAAAGCATACAAAAAGTATGATACACTGGATTTTATGATGAGTGGTGCTTCTAAAAAATGGCAATCAAAGGGTCTCTCTTCTTTATATCATGTTTATATGGAGCGCTCACTTGCCGGCAGAGATGTAAAATGGGGCATTACAAATCCGCAATCAGAGCATAACTCAGCATATAAAGTTTGGGAAAGGTATAATAGCGAGCCCTTTATGCGAAGGAGATGTTACCTTAAGAAAATTTAATATATGATACTACAAGATGTTTGTACATTAGTTTCGGGAAGTGTTATATGCGGTGAATCAAGGCTCAACGAAGAGGTTACACACGCTTTTGCTTCGGATTTATTAAGTGATGTTCTTACCATTAAGACAAATCACTTTATTCTGATAACCGGCTTGGCTAATGTCCAGTGCATCAGAACGGCCGAAATGTCGGATATCTCATTTATTTTGGTTGCAAGAAATAAATATATCTCTCAAGAGATGAAAGATCTTGCAATAGAAAATAATATGGTATTAATAAGCTCTCCGTTTTCCCTTTTTAAATGTTCCGGCCTGCTTTACACTGCAGGTATTAATCCAGTTTTTTAAATGTATTTGGAATATAAAGTTGAAGGAGGTGATTTTACCAATGCCGGTTTTGCATCTTCACAAGTTAAGAAAAATCTTAAGGAGATTGGTATAGATGCATCAATCATTAAAAGAGTTGTAATTTCATTGTATGAGGCAGAGGTTAACATTGTGGCACATGCATACAGGGGTGTAATAAAGATAAATATCGAGAGGTCCGGAATAGAGATGGTTTTGGAAGATGAGGGACCCGGTATCGAAAATGTCGATTTGGCAATGAAAAAGGGATTCTCGACTGCCTCTCCGGAGGTCAGGGAGATGGGATTCGGCGCAGGTATGGGTTTGCCCAATATTAATGACAACTCCGATAAGTTCTTTATTGAAACTGAGTTAGGTATTGGAACTAAATTGAATATTTTTGTGAGTTTTGCATAAATTTATGAAAGAGGAGTATTTTCATAGAGCATTGGAGATCGTTGAAGATGTTTGTGTAGGATGTTCTCATTGTATAAAAGTTTGTCCTACTGAGGCTTTGAGAGTTACTGCAGGAAAAGCAAGAATTCATGCAGAGTGGTGTGTAGATTGCGGTGAATGCTACAGGGTTTGCCCTACCAGAGCAATCAGAGTCAGAGACGATGATTTTAAACATATATTTGATTTTAAATATCGTGTTTTACTAATACCGTCGGTCTTTTATGCTCAATTCAGCGATAAGATTCCTCGAGATTTAATATACAGTATTATAGGTGAGCTCGGATTTAATGAAGTTTGTGCAGTTGAGCAGAGTGTAGATATTTTAATGGATGAGGTAAACGAGTATGTTGAAAAATTTGACAGTAAACCTTTGATCTCCTCATTTTGCCCTGCAGTTACGAGGCTCATTCAGGTAAGATTTCCTTCTTTAGTTGATAATATTGTAAGGTTATTACCTCCATTGGAGCTTACAGCGCAATATTATAAGAGGAAGTACCGTGAAGAATCCGGGAATGTGAAAGATTTAGGAATATTTTATCTTACTCCATGTATCGGTAAGATTGCCGCCATAAAATCGCCAGTTGGAGGTTATGAATCTCCAATTAACGGAGTTATCAATATGGATTATTTTTACAACAAAGTATATCTGGCATATAAAAGTAAGGTTGAACACAAATCTAACATTAAAGTTAATTCAGAAATATCTTCAAAAGGAATTCTCTTCCCTTCTACAGGAGGCGAATCTGCACATCTAAAGAGAAGAAGTTTGGCTGTTGACGGACTTAGCAGTGTTATCGATATTCTTGAAAGGGTAGAAAATGATGAGATTAAAGGGATTGATTTTCTAGAACTTAGAGTTTGTGATGAGTCGTGTGCCGGAGGAATTTTATTATATGGGAGCAGGTTTATTATTGCAGATAATCTTAAAAGATTAGCCTCTAAAGCATCGGATGTTCATTCACTTGTTTTCGATTATAAAAAATATTGTTCTGCGGTTGTACATATGGATAAAATTGAACCTCGATCACTTGTCAAGTACGATAAGGATATTGAGGTTGCCATTAAGAAAATGGAGAGTGCCAGAGAGCTCAAAAAGGTATTCCCGGGTATAGATTGCGGAGCTTGCGGAGCACCAAGTTGTGCTGCGCTTGCCGAAGATGTTGTTAAGGGCTTGTCGGAAGTGAGTGCTTGCATTTTCTTGCGTACTAAATTTGAAAAACGGGGAGAGCTGGATGTTGACGAGACTGTGAGAATTATGGAGTCTATCTGGGGTAAAGAGAGATTCGAAAAAAAATAATATAACTATGACTGTAAGTGAGTTGGCCAAAAAATTAAATTTAAAAGTATTCAGCGGTGAATCGGGTTTAGATAAGGAAATTACCGGAGGATACACAAGTGATTTACTCTCCGATGTTATGGGTTTTGCAAAGGAGGGTTGTGTTTGGATTACTTTGCAAAAACACAGAAACATAATGGCTGTTGCATCTTTAAAAGAGATATCTGCTATTATATTAGTCAAAGGTTTTGAGCCGGAACCGGATGTTACTGAGTTGTCGAATTCAGAGGGGATTCCTGTTCTCGGGTCCGAAATGCAGGCTTTTGAACTCTCAGGAGCGGTCTATAATTTGCTTTAATGGTAAAAGCTGACTTTCACGTACACACTGTCTTATCGCCTTGCGGTGACATTGAAATGACCCCCGCTTTTATTATAAAGAGGGCAAAGGAGTGCGGATTGTCGGTGGTTGGTATTACGGATCATAATTCTACACTTCAATCGGACATAATTAAACGTATCGGGGAGAGGGAGGGTGTTTTCATTCTCACCGGTGCTGAGGTTACTACATCCGAGGAGATCCATCTGCTTGTATTTGTTGACGGCAACGAAAATCTGCAAAAACTGCAAGAGTATCTTGACGAAAAAATTTTGAAAATCGCCAACAAACCGGAATTTTTCGGGTATCAACTTGTTGTTGATGAATGTGAAAATGTACTTTCGCAAGTAGATCATCTGCTTATAAATGCGATATCGGACAATATAGTACAGGTTGAGGAATTTGTTCATTCAATGGGTGGAATTGTCATTCCTGCTCACATAAATAAATCTTCA
>CAZOOH010000224.1:0-3504 GCA_964581375.1 uncultured Muribaculaceae bacterium | reverse complement strand
GATTGATTTGTTAGAGGAGAAAGTTGACCAGTTGTTGAAATTGTTAGGGAAAAAATAAGTTTGCCTAATCCTTCGATAAAAACTTTTGAAAAAGGCCAATCCATGCAAAAGCTTGGTTTTATCAATTGTATCTCGACCATAATCTGGGCAAGCCCAGATCACTTAACGAAACTGATAAGGCAGAATTTGAGGAAATAACATCCGGACGGATAGGCTGGAAGGCAATATAAGTTTGAATACGAAACGAAGGGAATGGTTTGCCAGGTTGTGGAACCATTCAAATCAAGTCAATGTCACTTTTAAGTTTTTTGATGTGTAATTTTAGGATAAAGCAAAGGATAAGAGAATGGCTCCAGAAAAGTCCCCTGTGCGTCTCACGATAATAGAAATTGTCTGATTCGAGAAAGAACTGACAAGCGTATTTTAGAAAAGTAATATTTTAAGGGAAAACTATTAAATTTTAAAATTATGAAATTAGTTAACCGCTTTTTTTATCTCGCCTATATTGTCGTTGTCTTTCTGACCTGTTCCTGTGATGATATGTCGGATAATTCGCCCAGCAATTTAAGAATCTTACCTGGGCAAATGCTTTCGGCAAACATCGACGCCAGCGGGAATATGCATTTCATGCCGCAAATGCTGATGGCAGAAGGAGGAAATCCATTTCACAACTATAACTGGACATTGGATATGGGATCTAATCCTCCGTCCGGAGTAAGTTTGGAGCCACTAAGCGGAATTGTAAATAGACAAAGCACATCAGGCACAGGATTCTCCGCCGGAACAACATACTTTACGGTAAAAGTGTCAGACGGTGATAAAGAAAGAACTGAAAAAATTGGACTACATATTACGAATTATTCAGTTAGTCCTGTAGCAGATGTACAGCAACTACCATTAAGTGAATACCAGCTAATGGATGCTGAAGTGAATAAGCCTTATTGTGCATCGCTATTTGTTATGGGAGGTACACCACCTTATTTTTGGGCAATAGATACAGATTATCCTTCTGAAGTTGCCTCACTTGGCCTTAGCCTTGACCCTATCTACGGATTAATTAAAGGAACATTATCTTCCGGTGCTTCCGGGAAAGATATTCGTTTCAGAGTTGTAATCAGAGACTCGAAAATAAAAACGGCTCTCTTCAATCCGGTATATAAAATCCACATTAAATAATGTTTAGCCTGCTTTCGCGCCTCGTTGCCGCTATCGTTAAAGCTATGATTCGTATTTCTCTGATTATCTTGAAAGAATGTGTTTGCACCATATAAGTTCTTCTTCTCAAAATTGAAAAGAATGGAATATCATGTTTTTAATTAATAGCATTATATTTGTTAGGTGATTACTATATAGATATAGAATATTGATAATTAATTATTTTAGAGATGACAAAAGCAGATATTGTTAGCCAGGTTAGTGAAAATACAGGAATTGAAAAAGCCACAGTACAAAAAGCTCTTGAAGCTTTTATGGAAACCGTAAAAGAGTCTTTGGGGGGAGGTAACAATGTTTACCTTCGTGGATTCGGAAGTTTTGTCGTTAAAAAAAGGGCCGAAAAAGTTGCGCGGAATATTTCCAAAAATACAATTGTCATTGTTCCCGGGCATTTTATTCCTTCATTTAAGCCAGCGAATTCTTTTGTAGCTCAAGTTAAAGATAAAGTAAAAAAAGAAGATTAACCCCCAATTTTATAAATTATCCCTTCAAAAGCTGAACGAAAAGAAGAACCTGTTCTGCAGTAACGTTGTTTGACCATACTAAAGCCAATGCCTGCGATTAAGAGTTCAATCCGCGTATGGTTTGAACATGGCGTTTATAGCCTACCCCAAAGAATACAAAAAAATGACGAATAAGTTTCTGGTTTAATTTGGCTAGGGATTGTGTTTCCCAATTCTTATACGAAATTGGCAAACAAGCCAAAACTTGTGGCTATCCACCGCAACAAACCCGATAGGATTCATAAAACCCAAAGAATAATTCTCACTATCACACTCCTGTTGGCACTTTTTATAATTTTGTCATAATGTATAAGTATCATTGGAAGTGTGCGAGTGACTTCGAAATGGTGAATACCTTTACCGACAGAACTAAATTGCTATAATCTTGTTTGAATATTCGGTAATTATCTTCAACATTAAAGTTAAAATCATTAGATTTGGAGTTGAATATCTTTAATTTCCTAACTGGAGTCTATTTAACTAATCCAATATATACCGAATATTTCTATCAAAAATGAATTATAGACTATTGCTGGAAAAATCTCCAATGTGTTTTGCCCAGGTTGATACTAACAAAGGGATATTATATGCCAATCCAGCCTTCTGTACTTTTACCGGTTATTCATGTAATGAATTAAAATCAAAAGCTTTCTCAGAAATTACCCATCCTGAAGATATTGAAAAAGACGTTTTGGAGTTTGAACGGATGCTAAAAGGGGAAATTAATGAATATAGGCTTCAAAAGCGTTACATTCAAAAATCAGGTAAAATTGTTTGGGGAGACTTATTTGTGTCATTAATTCCAGGAGAACTCTATGGTTCTCATTTTTCAATCTTTGCTTCAGTAATTGATATTACTGAACGAAAAACGTTCGAGATTGCTGTATTGAAAAACCGGGATTCAATTCGGCAAGCTCAGGTCATAGCCAAAATGGGAAGTTGGGAGTATGACCCAATTCATGAAGTAGGTTTTTGGTCGAAAAATTTGTTTCAAGTTTTAAAAGTTGATCCTACTCATACCGATTTATCATTTGAATTTTTCAAAAGTCTTGTTCATCCGGATGATTTGCATTGCTTTGATGATTACAATGATAGGTTATTCAGATTAAGAGAGAAAATTGTTATGGAGATTAGGATACTTTTGCCTGATAATGGTTGTATTTGGGTGGAGAATCATGTTGAACCGGTTTATGAAAATGATCAATTAGTAAATATTCGGGGGGTGATTATAGATGTAACGGAAAGAAAAAAAAATGAGAACGAAGTATTAAAACTTTCAAAAGCTATTGAGCAGAGTCCTGTATCGATTATTGTCACTGATGCTGAAGGAAACATTGAATATATTAATCCTAAATTCATTGAGACTAGTGGTTATGAAAAGAATGAAGTCATTGGAAAAAATCCAAGAATTTTGAAGTCACATAAAATGAATGACCAATTATATGTGGATTTATGGGCGACAATAAGTTCAGGTAAAAATTGGAAAGGGGAATTAGTTAATAAAAACAAATCAGGCGATTCTTTTTGGGAGAATAAATCCATTTCTCCTATAATTGATGAAATGGGAAATATAATTAATTATATTTCTATTGGAGAAGATATAACAATCAAGAAGAAAACTAAAGAAGAGCTATTAAAATATAAAGGAATAGAAGAAGAAACTTCACGCCTAAAGTCTACCTTTTTAACCATAATCAGTCATGAATTAAGAACTCCGTTGAATCCGATTATCGGATTCAGTTCAATTTTGAAGGAGAGTTCAACCGATGAGACAGTGGTAGAATTC
>CAZOOH010000223.1:0-3522 GCA_964581375.1 uncultured Muribaculaceae bacterium | reverse complement strand
ATTTTTGGAGTCGCAGTTGTATTCTTCTTTGGGTATCAAAGAGGAGTTGAGGCAGATTATTATAATCCCCAAGCTCAGCTTCATTTTCTTCTTTCTCTTCTCGGGACTAAACCATCTGCATGACGCCATCTGCAATAAAAACTACAAATGGCAAAATATAAACCGGCCGTTCATTACACTGTTATTAATTGCCGAAAGATTTACCCGATAATAAAGGTATTTGCGCAACTTGATTAATCAACTAAAATCTCGTCTATAAAAATATAGGCCGGTTCACCGGCTCCGGGATGCCATGCCGGAATAGCGCCGAGGTTTTTTGCAAAGACCTTGATAAACCGCACACCTGTTGCAGGTATAGTAAATTTGTCCGATTTCATGACCAGAGTCTGAACCTGAGGATTTTCATCCTCTTCGGGAACCTTGTTAAATATTTTTCCTAAAGGAGTGAAGTTTACTCCGTCGGCAGATGCACTGAATTCGACGTATTTAGGCATCCATATCCAGGAACGGGCATCTTGCAGGAAACCTGCCCCAACCGATTTGATACTTTTAGCTGAACCAAGATCCACAACTGCCTCAAAGTCGGTGTCCTGATACCCTTGCCATCCGCCTAATCTAAAATTGGTTGCCCCGCGAACTCCGTCGATAAGACCCTCATCGCCGCCAGCATTGTATTGTCGGCTGTATTTGCTGTGAATGGCAATTCTCCAATCTTTGGCAATTTTGTTTACAGCACTCTCCACGATTGCGCTTTTTTTACCGTCTGGTTGTTGTGTGTATGCTTCAAGTTTACAGCTCTCTTTTATAACCAACGGACTTGTATACTCAATAAATTGCCCCTGTTCCTGACCCTCCGTGAATTGCCTGAAGAAAATTTTATCTCCTCCATTTTTCTTTTCAGATTTTTTTGCGCCTGAAAAACAATCTGCACAACCTATTCTGACAATAAGAGAGTCTTTAAAGATGTTGTTATCCATTTCAAACCAAGGGTTTACAACTATTTGGTTTCCGGTAATTTGCGAATATGGTCTGTCGGAAGGGTTCGCTCCGAAGGCCGGGTTCGGAACTGCTCCCATAGTAAATTCGATTGTTTTGCCGCCGATAATATCGCTTTGATCAAAATAGGATTTTGAGTATTGTTTCTCTTCTATTTTAACACTTTCTATATAAGGATTTTCGAACGAACCCGGCGCCAGGATAGTAAATTGTTTTCCACTCTCCAATGTAATTATAGACTTATCGAACATTGGCGAACCCATCACATAAAGAGTACTCCCGGGAGTAACCGGATAAAACCCCATAGCACTGAAAACATACCAGGCACTCATTTGGCCGCAGTCGTCATTTCCGCAGATACCGTCCGGTTCCGGAGAGTAGAGAGTCGATGCTATCTGCCTGATTATCTTTTGACTCTTCCACGGTGCACCTGCATAATTGTACAGGTATGCAGCGTGGTGACTTGGTTCGTTCCCTTGTGCATACTGGCCTATAAGTCCAGTGATATCGACCTGAGTGCGACCTGTTGTCTGTTCTGCTGCACTGAACATTTCGTCGAGTTTAGCAATATATTCTTTGTCGCCGCCAAGAAGTTTAATGTGAGAATTCACATCCTGCGGCACATAAAAGCTGTATTGCCATGAGTTAGCCTCGGTAAAGTGGTTGTTAACTTCGGTAGGATTGAAGGGAGAGAACCAAACTCCGTTATGTTTGGGCCTCATGAAACCTGTAGAGGGGTCAAAAATATTTTTGTAATATTGACCTCTTTTGATAAACTCAGAATATATATCTGCCTTTCCCAATAACCTGGCATATTGTGCTATACACCAGTCGTCATAGGCATATTCGAGAGTTTTTGAGACCGATTCGTGCTCTTTTTCGGCAGGCAGATACCCGTGTCTGAGATAAAACTCTTTTCCGTATTCATTTTTGTTTGCGCTGGCGATCATCGCTTCGAGGGCTGCCTCTTTGTCGAAGCCGCCGATGCCCTTTATTGAGGCATCGGCGATTACCGATACCGAGTGATATGCTATCATGCAATCGGTTTCATTTCCCGAGAGTTCCCAAATGGGAAGCTTCCCCGCTTCCCTGAAGATAGCCAGAAACGAGTTTATAAAGTCGCCGGTTCTTTTTTGTTCAATGATTGTAAAAAGCGGATGTAAAGCTCTGTAAGTATCCCATAATGAGAATACAGTATATTGGTCATAACCAACGGCTTTGTGTACCTCTCTGTCCATTCCTCTGTACTCGCCGTTAACATCGGAATAGAGGTTAGGATGAATGGCAGAGTGATAAAGCGCAGTATAAAATGTCTTTAATTGCTCCCCCTTTTTTCTGACATTTGCAGGACTTTCGCCCGTTTGAGCAGATCTGTTTTCGAAAGAGACATCTATTTTGCCAAGGTATTCATTCCATGCTTTTTTTGTACTACTAAGAAGCGCGTCAAAATCCCATGCAGGTATTTCAGCTTGCAGATTCAACTTTGCATTCTCCTCCGATACCGATGAAATACCAATCTTTGCCATTACAACATTGCCTTCATTTCTTACATAAGAACTTGAGAAGAATTCAAAATAGAGTTTGCAGTTTTTGCCCGAAATTGTATTAACCATCCCGGCAGGATAGTCGTCTTTATACAATACTCCTTTTCCCGGTTGCGAAAATTCAATATAGAAATATACTATTTGATCTTTTGCCCACATTCTAGAACGGCGATAACCTTTAACCACATTATTGCCGACTACTTCCAACTTGGAGTCGATAACAATATCACGATGAGTCAAATCAATTACAACTCCCGGCTGCGCACCTGTTTTTGTGAATGCATAGTAATGAATTCCCGATCGTTTGCCCGTTGTCAGTTTTGTCTTTACACCCCATTTTTCGAGGAAAACTTCATAGTAGCCCGGAGCAGCAATCTCTTTTTTGTGAGAAAATTTTGAGGAGTATTCATCATTTTTAATCCCGGCCGTTAACGGATAGTTGCTCACAGGCATCATAAGGATATCTCCGTAATCGGAAGCCCCCGTGCCGCTGAGATGGGTATGACTAAACCCATATATAAGCGAGTCAGAATAGTGATACCCGGAACACCCGTCCCAACCGCTGAGCCTTGTATCCGGACTCAACTGCATCATCCCGAAAGGATATACAGCTCCGGGAAAAGTGTGACCGTGAAAATCCGTCCCCACCATCGGGTTCACTAAACCTGTAAAGTCTTTCACCTGAGAATTTTGTGCCGGAACAATAGTTGGAATAACAACAGCCGCAATTATAATAATGATTTTTTTCATGACATTGCCAGAGTTTGATGTAATGAGTCTTCTTACTTACTCCCTTTTACGTATTTGTTGAGCCATTCGTTAGTCTCGTACAGGACGTGAAGAACGCTCTCTTTAGCGCTGTAACGATGTGCTTCGAAAGGGAGCTGAACATATCTTGCTACTCCGCCTAAACCTACGAGCGCATGGAACATTCTTTCGGATTGTACCGGGAAAGTGCCCTGATTGTTGTCTATCTGCCCGT
>CAZOOH010000222.1:0-3527 GCA_964581375.1 uncultured Muribaculaceae bacterium | reverse complement strand
CATCTGCAAAAAAGTAAAATGAGTATTTATATGAGCCTTTATTAAGATATAATGATGAATATTTTCGAAGGGTTACGGCAGATAGTTTAGGTAACTCCTTTTCAATGGAGAATTTAAGCAAAAACTTAATAACCGCTGAGGTAGGTTTAAATGAAATAAAAAAATTATATAAACCTGGCGCAAAAGAACCGATTTTTTGGAATACCGACATGTGCGAAATGAGAAAGACATTTACAGGCACACCCTTTACAAAATACGATTGTTGCAAAAACTCAGCTTTAAATTTAGCCATATCGACATTTGAAGGACACTCCGATTTACACCCTTTGCATGAAACACATAAATCGAGTATTTCATTGATATCTGTCTGGTCGAATACTTTTTTGGTTTTGGGATAAGTTAGTAACTCTCTTAACACATTTGCCCTTGCCCTGGTTGTATCCTTTTCATCGGATGATGCTCTGAAACTCGGGCACATAACACCCGAAAATTTAGTCGATTTACGACAATCTCCCGATCCGTTACACTGCTCAATTGCCCGAAGCCATCCGCCTTCACGGGAAAAATCGAAGAGAGTTTTATATTCAGGTTGAGGAAAATCAGCTATATAACGTAATGAACTGCTGATAGAAGGAGTATCAACTATTTTATTCCTGTTGAAAACAAGATTCGGGTCAAATATCTGTTTTACACTTTTGAGCAGTTTAAAAACATCCTCACCGAACAAAAGCGGCAGAAATTCACCCCTTAACCGGCCATCACCATGTTCTCCGCTGAGAGAACCCTTGTATTTCTTAACAAGCAGAGCAGTTTCGTAAGCAACTTTTCTGAATAAATCAATATCAGTTTTAGATTTGAGATTTAAAATCGGTCTGAGATGCAGCTCACCGGTACCAATATGTGCATGATAAACAGAACTTAAACCGTAACTGGCAAGCATCTGCCGGAATTCGGAAAGATATTGAGGCAATAATTCAGGAGCAACTGCTGTATCTTCAATGACAGAAACAGGTTTTGCATCGCCTTTCATTGAAGTCAACAAACCGAGCCCTGCCTTGCGCAACTCCCACAATTTAGGAATGTCGCTGCCAGTAACCCTTGTATTGTGATAAATTAAACCGGATTCAATTAACTCCTTCTCCAAAAATTCACATTTCGAATCGAGTTCACTTTGAGAAAGTGCAACCATTTCAATTATTAAAATTGCCTCAGGATCGCCTTTTACAAAGAATCTGTTACGGTTTTGGGAGATATTTTCTTTACTTAAATCGAGAATCCTTTTATCCATCATTTCGACTGCATACGGAGAACTCTTAAGCGCAATAAGATTTGCCTCAAAAGCACTCTCAAGAGAACTGCAATGAGCACAGATTAAGGTTTTGTTTGCAGGGGGAAGAGGGTCTAAATTTAGTTTAGCCTCACAAATAAGCGCTAATGTGCCTTCGGATCCTGCAATTAACTTACTTAAATTAAAAGTTTTATCGTGCAAAAGCTCATCAAGTGCGTAGCCCGAATTTCTTCTTCTCAAACGAACATCAGGGAAATTTTTCTCTATCTCTTCAATATTTTTTTCGTCAGAGAGAATCTGCCACAATTGAGAATAAATCCTTGATTCTAAATCGGATCCCAAAACCTTACTCTTAATTTCATCATTTGTCAATGATTTAAAAATAGCAACAGAGCCATCGGAAAGAATAACTTTAAGTTCAAGTAAGTGGTCCCTGGTACTGCCATAAACCAATGAATGAGAGCCGCAAGAATTATTCCCTATCATCCCACCTACACAGCAACGATTGGAAGTAGATGTTTCAGGAGAGAAAAACAGGTTGTAGTCTTTGAGAAACAAATTGAGCTCGTCTAATACAACACCCGGCTCCACTACAACCCACCTCTCCTCTTCATTAAAAGCCACAATTTTGTTCAAATGCCTCGATACATCTACTACTATTCCACTTCCGACAACCTGACCGGCAAGTGAAGTGCCTGCACCTCTTGGAATTATCGATTTGCCATTAGTATTTGCATACTTAACGATATCTGCAAGATCTTTTTGATTTTCAGGGAAAAAAACCGCCTCAGGCCGTTCCCGGTAAGAAGATGCATCGGTAGAGTATATTATACCATGAATATTATCATTAATAAGTTCCGGCATCTACTTAATTCTTATTACCTTAGAGTTTTCCAATTTATATACTTGTTTACTTTCCGGGCAAATTGCCTCTCCCTGAGAGTTAAAAATCAATTTATGACCAAATTCGCTCATCCATCCTGTTTGCCTGGCAGGATTACCAATAAACAGTGCATAATCGGGAATACTCTTTGTAACGACGGCACCTGCACCAATAAATGCAAACTTTCCGATATTATGACCGCATACAACAGTGGCATTAGCGCCAATTGTAGCTCCCTTTCCGACAATAGTTGATGAATATTCACCGCGACGGTTCACTGAACTTCTCGGGTTCACAACATTTGTAAAGACACAAGAGGGTCCAAGAAAAACATCATCTTCACAAACAACACCTGTATAAATAGATACATTATTCTGCACCTTAACATTATTTCCAAGAGTAACACCCGGAGAAACCACAACATTTTGCCCTATATTACAATTTTCGCCTAAAACGGCACCGGTCATAATATGCGAAAAGTGCCATATTTTAGTACCTTTTCCAATTTTACAATCCGAATCTATTACAGCCGTATCGTGTACAAAGAATTGAGCATCCGTGTTCATACAGAAATTCAGTTTTGATAAATATTACTACAAATATACTCTTTATTCCAATTTAAATTCAGTTACAGGATTTAAACCATTCAACCCAAAATAAGATGCAACTATATTCCCTTTTATCCAAACCCGTTTTCCCAAATTACCGGGATTTGCTACAAGATTCAATGCATTTCTTATTGTACCGGAAGGCAATGAGACGGAAATACACAATGTTCTGTCGGTAACTCCCGGTGTACCTGCAATTGCAACATTCGTCTCTGAAGTAAAAGGAGCAGCAAACTTCGCAGAACTGGAACTAAGATCGCCCCCCACTATATATCCCGAAACCCACACTGCAGTCAAACCAATTTTTGAAGCAACCTGCGATACCAAAAACGGAGTAAGGTTCGTCAATCCGTCTCCCTCCTTTTCCGAGCCGTAAATAAACTCTGAATATTCCCAGACAGAGGTTGTATCAATCTTTATTCCCGGCACAACACCAGAACTTCCTTCAGATAATACGTCCAGATTAATTGTCAACATTGAATTTGCAGCAACTGTTTTAGTCATAAGCTTAACAGTATCGGTACTATTGGAGTTGTTAAGCAGATACATTTTCAGAGTACCCGGATTAAAATAGAGAAATCTGGTTTCGTTAAAAGGATAACTCTTTTTTCCTTTCGAGTCGGCAATTTGTGGTATATATCCGGAGAATCGTTCCAGAAAATTTTGAGAAAATTTAAGTCTCAACCCACTGTTAGTTTGTTTACAAAGCAGTGAAAGCATTGCAACTTTTCCGCTTTCGACAACTACT
>CAZOOH010000221.1:0-3536 GCA_964581375.1 uncultured Muribaculaceae bacterium | reverse complement strand
TCAGCCATAGAGCAGATGAAGGAGACCATCAGTGCCAAAAAAAGATATATAAATAATGTAACCATATATATTTTAAAGCTTTACTCTAAACCTCGAGAGTCTTTTATCCATCATCTCTTCTGGTATGATATTCTTTATACACTGAACAATCTCATTAAGGAGCCGCTCCCTCACAAAATCCTGCCGGAACACGAGCGATATCTCCCTGCGCGGCTCATCGCCCGTAAACTTCCTGACACTCTTAAGCTGTGCCTCCGTAAGATTCTCCAGATGAAGCTCCGGAATAAGAGTGTACCCGCCGTTAAGATCGACCACCTTAACCAGGTTCTGAATACTCCCCGCCTCATATTGCTGCCTCGAAATATTCTCCTTTTGGCAGATGTTCAGTATCTGCGTACGGAAACAGTGACCCTCTTCAAGCACCCAAAGCTTCTCCATATCAAGGTCATTTCCGGTAATCTCTGCCTTTTTGTAGAGCTCCTCATTGGGCGAAATATAAACCATAAACCTCTCAAAATATATCGGAATCTCAAGCAGAGTGGGAATTTCCAGCGGAGTCGACAAAATTGCCAAATCAATTTCGGCGTTCTTCAACTTCTCAATAATAGTATCGGTACGCATCTCCGAAACTCTGCAGTGCAAATCGGGCAGATTCTCCCTCAGTTGGGTGAAGAACTTCGGCAACAAATATGGCGCAACTGTGGGAATAATCGAAAACTTCAAATCACCCGTAATACTGGTGCGGTTTACTAAAGCAATCTCCTTAATTTGGCTTATGTTATAAAGAATAACCTTTGCCTGCCCCACCAGCGCATCCCCTATATTTGTGGTGGTCACCGGCGAAGTGCTCCTGTCAAAAATTTCGACATTCAGCTCCTCCTCAAGCTTCTGAATCATCATTGAAAGAGTCGGTTGAGTTACATTACAAGCAGATGCCGCCCTTGCAAAATGCCTGAGACGGTCAACTGCAACT
The DNA here is from genome assembly GCA_964581375.1 of uncultured Muribaculaceae bacterium. GTDB lineage: Bacteria > Bacteroidota > Bacteroidia > Bacteroidales > UBA932 > JAFIHK01. Next base: position 2,563 of record CAZOOH010000221.1, on the reverse strand, counting down.
ATGTATTCAAGTTGCTGAATATTCATGTTATATTGTGTTTAAAATATGCTACTTAACCGGAGGTACCCAGGTGCTCTTGAGGAACAACTCATCCATCTGCGATTGGTCAATTGGTCCCGGAGCATCGAGCATAACGTCTCTGCCCGAATTATTCTTAGGGAAAGCAATATAGTCTCTGATTGTCTCTTGTCCGCCGAAAAGTGAACAGAACCTGTCGAAGCCAAAAGCAATTCCGCCGTGAGGAGGTGCGCCGTATTTGAAAGCATTTATAATGAATCCGAATTTTCTCTGAGCCTGTTCAGGAGTGAACCCCAACACCTCAAACATCCTCTTTTGAATATTACTGTCATAAATTCTTATTGACCCGCCGCCAATTTCTGTTCCGTTAAGAACGAAGTCATATGCATTGGCAAAAACCTGCTCCAAATCCTCTTTTTTGTCGCTGAAGAATTTTTCCATATCCTCAGGTTTTGGAGAGGTAAAAGGATGGTGTTTGGCATAGAATCTTTGAGTCTCCTCATCCCACTCAAGAAGTGGAAAATCATAAACCCACAGAGGTGCAAACTCATCTTTCTTTCTCAATCCAAGTCTGTTACCCATCTCAATACGCAATGTTCCCATCGCCTCCTGAGTCTTCTCTCTCTTCTCTCCCGACATAATCAGAACAAGGTCTCCAACCTGAGCGCCGGCAGCATCTGCAATAGCCTTAAGCTCTTCAGGAGAAAAGAATTTATCGAAAGACGACTTAACTCCCTCTTCGGTAACTCTTGCATAGAGCAACCCTTTCGCTCCTATTTGAGGTCTCTTAACCCACTCTGTCAGTTCGTCAAGTTGTTTTCTTGTATATTCCGAAGCACCAGGTACCGCAATGGCTCCTGCATACTCTGCTGAATCGAACACCACAAAACCCTTTCCTTTAACAAGAGATGTAATTTCGGCAAGTTTCATTCCGAATCTTATATCCGGTTTATCGGAACCATAGAAGTTCATTGCATCGTCATAGGAAATCCTTGGGAAATTCGAATCAAATTTTATATTCATTATATTGTTAAAGAGAGCCTTAACCATTCCTTCGAATGTTCTTAAGATATCCTCTCTCTCAACAAACGACATTTCACAGTCAATCTGCGTAAACTCCGGTTGTCTGTCGGCTCGCAGATCCTCGTCACGGAAACATTTAACAATCTGGAAATATCTGTCGTAACCTGCAACCATTAGCAGCTGTTTAAATTGCTGAGGGCTTTGCGGCAGTGCGTAAAACTCTCCCGGATTCATTCTTGACGGTACAACAAAGTCTCTTGCACCTTCAGGAGTGGAACTCATAAGCACCGGTGTCTCCACTTCGATGAAACCCTCTCCCGACAAGTAGTTTCTCACTTCATGTGCCAATTTGTGACGCAAAGCCAGTGCTCTTTGAAGCGGACCCCTTCTTAAGTCAAGGTAACGGTATTTTGCCCTGATATCTTCACCCCCGTCACTCTCCTCTTCAATTGTAAAAGGAGGAGTCACTGCCTGGTTAAGAACCTTGATTGCTCCAATCTTTATCTCTATTTCGCCTGTGGCAATTTTACTGTTCTTCGAAGATCTTTCGACAACCACTCCGGTCGCCTGAATTACAAATTCACGTCCCAGGCTTTCGGCAGTTTCATTTAAATCTTTTGAGGCAGAATCATCTACCACAAGTTGTGTTATGCCGTACCGATCTCGTAAGTCGATGAAGCTCATCCCACCCATTTTCCTGATTCTCTGTACCCAACCGGCCAAAGTTACTGTTTTACCGGCATCCGAAAGTCTTAGCTCTCCGCAAGTGTTTGTCCTGAACATATTAACTATTAAATTTTAACCCACAAATATAGTAATTATTTGACGGCCGCATAACCGTTATTTCGCTATATTTGTAAGGTTATTCCCCGTTAAAATGAAAGCATACTTAGATTTACTCAGGCATGTACTTGAGTATGGCACAATAAAAAGCGATCGCACCGGCACCGGTACAAAAAGTGTTTTCGGTTACCAAATGCGTTTTAATTTGGCAGATGGTTTTCCATTGCTCACCACAAAAAAACTCCATCTGCGCTCAATTATATATGAACTTCTTTGGTTTATAAAAGGCGACACAAATATTAAGTACCTGAATGATAATGGTGTAACCATTTGGGATGAGTGGGCAGATGCTTCCGGCGACCTTGGGCCGGTTTACGGCCACCAATGGCGCAACTGGGTCGGTCCCGACGGAAAATCGCACGATCAGCTGGTAGCACTCATTGACGGGCTTAAGAACAATCCCGACTCCCGCAGGCACATAATTTCGGCATGGAATGTGGGCGACCTCGATAAAATGGCTCTCTCTCCTTGCCATGCATTGGTACAATTTTATGTTGCCGACGGCAAGCTCTCCTGCCAGCTATACCAACGCAGCGCCGACATTTTTCTCGGCGTGCCCTTCAATATTGCCTCCTATGCAATTCTTACACTAATGATTGCACAAGTTTGCGGATACATACCGGGTGAATTCATCCACTCCTTTGGCGACGCCCACATATATTCAAACCACATGGAGCAG
>CAZOOH010000220.1:0-3612 GCA_964581375.1 uncultured Muribaculaceae bacterium | reverse complement strand
TTCCCACAAATCATCCCTTCCAGTAGTAAATGAGACGACCCCAAAATTCAAAATTATTTTCTTTTGATCTTGCGGTTTGAATGGTCAATTACGAATTCAATTACGAATTCAATTAAGTTTCTGACCTCAAGAGGGAAATTATTATCAGTGCCCCAGGGAGCAATCTTATAATTATCAACAGAAACTGCTTTCAGATCCTTTTCCTCAAAAAGCTTTGTCCCTGAATCAAACATCACCGCTGTTTTTATTGCCGGGTGATAGGCAATTCCTTCAATTATTTCCATTATAAAACGACCTCCTGTCCATTAAATTCAGTTATTGTATATCTATTGATTTTCCGTATTTGACCACTTTCGATAATTTTGATGTTCAGTGTTTCTCCTGAAGAGTGAAAGCTTGTACAAGTAGCTCGCCTGACATAGATTTTCTCACCTGATTCTGAAACCCATCCGATTGAAAAGATGTTATGACTTTCAACGAGTGTATGTATAGTGCTGCAATGTATCATAGTTCGAATATACAGCCCTAAAGAAGCCGAGTAAAGGACACAAAAAAAGCCCCAAGTGAGGGGCTTAACAAGTGAAATCTTAAAGAGTTCCTTCATCTGCAAAACTGTAATAACTATCTCCTGCAATAATCAGATGATCGAGGAGTGATATGTCAAATAAACCGGCAGCATCTTTCATGAGTTTGGTCTGTGTCCTGTCATTTTCGCCGGGGTTATTGTTCCCTGAAGGATGATTGTGCACCATAATTATTGACGATGCAGTATGTTCAAGTGCACGTTTTACAATCAACTTTGCATCAACAACCGTAGCGGAAATGCCACCTGAAGAGATTTTCTCCTGAGAGATGAGACGGTTTGCTCTATTGAGATACATTACCCAGAACTCCTCATGTGGCAATGTCCGAAGGAGAGGCATTATCAGTTTTGCTGCAGTTGATGAAGATTTAATTTGTGTAAGAGGTTTAATTGAATAGCTGTTAAACCTTTTAAGCAACTCACTAATTGAAGTGATCCTCTCAGCTTCTGCAGGGCTGTATCCGGAAGAGATAAGCATTTCTTTGTTAGAAGTGAATAGCGGAATTAATGAAGGTGAAGTACTTTTGATACCTAGACAAGAGAGAAGATCTGCATCACTCAATGACTTGATTCCAGAAGATTTGTAAGTTTCGCGAATTTCTTTTAATGTTCTCATAATAATGTGGTTTTAAATGATTTGCAGACGAAACAAAAAACGACTGGCAATGCAAGGATTATGAAATAACTCAGCATGTCCTTGAAGTAGCTGTTGGGAGTGAAATAACTTTGTCGAGAAATCATAAATCACACTGAGAACATAAAACCGAAACAAAAAAAGCTGGTCATTGACCAGCTTCTTTTAAGAGAGAGAAGGTATCAATGAACCTTCACTTTTGCAGCAACTACTTCGTAGGAACGAACGTCTTGACCATCTTTGGTGGAGTAAACAGTAGGTTTCAGGCGCCCTTCAATTGTCAGGTGAGAACCCTTTTGAACTTGTGAAAAGTCAGGCATCTTAGGATCTGACCAGATAACGATGTTGTGCCAAGCTTTACTCTCAATCATTTTCCCGTCCGAAGTTTTTAACTTGTCGGTTGTAGCCAAGGAGAAACGAGTAACTGAACGATCATTTTCAAAAGTTGTCATACGAGGTGAGAATCCAACAAATCCTTCGAGTCTTACATAATTGTTTTTCATAAATGTGTGTTTTAGAGATTAATAATTAAATTTTACGATGCTATAAAAGGTAGATTACAACCGGTATCAAGGTTTTAAATGAGAATACTACCGTAGTGTGGAGATTGTCAGAGAAACAACGCATGACCTTTATACAGGTGCATGTAATTGATAAACCTTTGCAAAGTGAAATGAGAATTATTTCTAAAACCACGAAAAACATTATTGAAGGATTAAACACCATGGCAACAAAGCAAAAGAAAGTGGAGAATATCCCATTTCTATTTTGTGTCGAGCAAAAAAAATCCCCTTTCGGGGAGAGGTTGTTACCAGTAGTATTTTGAAGTTCCATCATCTTCCATGAATCCAAGACCTTTTGAGTGAGCGAAAGAGAGAGCTTTTGAAGGAGAAACCTCTTGAGATTCTAAAACTGTTCCTTTTGTTGTCATTGATAAGATAATACCGTAGAACTGTGAGATTTCGATTTTGTAGATGATAGTTTCCATAATGCTCTTTGTTAATGATTTATATAGACTTTAAAAGGGTAGAGAATAGAGAAACCAGTTTATAAGAAAAAATACAACCCATCGGCGTGGAGATTATTACTTATACTATTTGCAAGAACTTGTTGCAACGTAATGAACGAAAATTCCTTTGTCTATAGAAACAGGAACAAAAAAGAGCTATGAGGGACTATCACAAAATCAATCTCATAAGGTTTTATCTGTCGACAAACAAACTAGTTACTTAAGAAGGGAAAAAGCTATGTTTAGCAACCAAAAGTAAAATGGTAAAATCGCAAAATACTCTAGAAACTCAGAAAGGGGATAAAGCGAGTAAAGACAAAATGCTTCTCGGACTTTGCTTCTTTCAACGAACTGAAAGAAGCCCCTTCGGGAGAATCAAAAATAAAAAAATGGGTAAGTCTAAAGAGGTGAATGTCAAAAAACAAGCCATTTTAAAAAGTTAGTACTAACTTTTTAGGTGGATACAGACCCCGCACCGCCCTGTGGAAAAATGCAATTGCCTCCCTATGATTGCCTTCGTAATATGCAGGAGGTCTCCGTTCTGGTCAATCTTACATAACCAAAAACAAGAGAGAAAAAATTTACTAAATGATTATAAGTTAATATTCAAAGAGATTATTTCCACTCAAATAAAAATAATTAAATTCGGTAAAATTAATATGATAATCTAATCTTAGTATTTTAATATAAATTATCTAAATAATCAGCAATTATGAACTGGAAAGATTATGAAAATATTGTATTTGATTCTATGTCAACATACTATGCTAAAGATTTTATCAAGAAGAATTTTCGTATAAAGGGAAGATTCTCAAACCGAAGTAGACAAATAGATATCTTTATTAAGCAGAAGATTGGCGAAATAGAATATATAATCATAGTTGACTGCAAGAATTATAATAAAAGGATTAATATTAAAATTGTCGAATCTTTTATTAGTATGATGGAAGATGTAGAGGCTGACTATGGAATTATTATTTCAGAATTAGGATATACAAAAAGTGCATTACTTAGAGCAGCTAATAATCCTAAAGGCATAGATTTAGATATTTATGATTTTAATGAAATACAAAGTAATTTACATGGTGAAGGAGCAATCCTTTATGATTCAGAAAATGCGGCAGTTATAATGGCTCCTTTTGGATGGATAGTGGATGCAAAAAGGAGAGATATTAATGCCATGTGCTTACTATATAAAAAGGGGCTTACTTTTGAAAATGCTTTTACAAATGGAGAGTTAGCCTATATTAACTTTTGGAGTTTAAAAGGCAATAATATAACTATTCAAGAATTATCAAAGTTGCAAGAAAAAAATATTGAAGAACATAGTAAAATTGAAAATATTAAATTTTTATCTAGTACAAATGATTCAGGTAAAGAAGCTGT
>CAZOOH010000219.1:0-3629 GCA_964581375.1 uncultured Muribaculaceae bacterium | reverse complement strand
CGCCTTCATATTCATCTCAGCCAATCCCTTAACAGTAACAACACGATCTTTATCGCTAAAAGTTTTAAGTCCCTTAAAAATAAAGAACCCCAGCAAAAAGAGTCCAAAAAAAATCGACAAACTAAAAATGATTGACTTTGTACTTAACTTGTTTTCCATAACGACAGAATTTTAAAATTGATGTTTATACTTTTCCCTAAAACTTAAATACCAACCCGAAATTAAATGAGAAACTGTTCAATTCGGAAGATTTGATTGCAGAGTGATTTCTATAATCGTAAAAATTATACGCAACACCTGTTCTGATGCGGAACCACCTCTTTATGGTAAACTCACCTAAAAATTGAGGAGAAAATACCATCCCGTTTAATCTGTAAGCTTCACTTTGCAACCCGAAAAATCCCATATTTAATTGGACTCCCGGGCGTATTCTTCGATCATTAAAAAACAGATAACCAGCTTCAACTCCACCCTGACCTATCCAAATTGATTGATTCTCTCCATTTATTTCTGCTTTGAGATTGGATGCAAAAATTGCTCCGTAAAGTCCTAAATAATATTTATTATCAATGTCTATACCTCCCTCAACTCCCTGATAAGAGAAAGCTGTTCCGAAAAAATCATGGTGTTGGTGATATAGTGAAACAAACACTTTCACCTCTTTATTTGAGGCAGATGTATCCACAACTTGACGAGCTTTCAATAAATGAGTTGGTAATAAAACTAAAAGCATTATTACCAACACTTTAATGTTATTCATTCTTAATCCCATGGCAGTAAAACCTTTTTACAATAAATATTCTAACTGTCGACTATTTTTTGCTTAAGAATTTCTCCTTTTCGGGAGAATAGATTCATGATGCGACATACAAAACAAATCCAATACGATTTGTTTAATACCGCAAAGGAAATATAATTTTTCAACTTTAAAAAAGCTATGCATCAGGAATTTCCGGCTCTACCAATCTTTTTAATTTATCTAAAGATTCTTGCCACCCCAAATAGCACATTTCAACAGGAATATTCTCCGGAATACCCTCTTGAGTTACAAAAAGCTCCGATCCGCAAGAGACCTTTTTGATACTGACAGTTGTAATCATCTGCCCGGGCAAATTTGGATCGTCAAATTGATCGGTATATTTTATCAGCTCGTTTGGAATAATCTCTAAGTACTTACCTCCGAAAGAGTGCGAACTTCCGGTAGAAAAATTTGTAAAAGACATCTTTGAAGTACCGCCGACTTTAAAATCCATATAAAGGACCTTACATACAAATCCGTATGGAGGCAACCACGCAGGAATCGCATCAACATCGGTAAAAGCTTTGTAAATTTTTTCCGGACTTGCCGAAAAAACTCTATGTAATTTCACAAAATTATTTGCCATTTTATTTCGATTTTAATGTGTATTGTAAAAAAAAGAATTACAAAATATTATTGGGCAAACTAAAATAAAATGTAGATCCTTTTCCCAACTCCGATTCTGCCCAAACACGGCCATTATGTTTGTGAATAATTCTCTGAACATTGGCCAGACCTATTCCCGTTCCTTCAAATTCAGATTCTGAATGAAGACGTTGAAATACACCATAGAGTTTATGTGAATATTTCATATCAAATCCTACCCCATTGTCCCGAACACTAAAGATAAGATTGTTTTTTTCTATTTTATATTCAATCACAATCTCAGATTTCTCTTGATTTCTTGAATATTTAACAGCGTTATCCAATAAATTTATCCAAACTTGTTTTAGCAAAGACGGGTCGCCAAACGAATCGGGCAACTTTTGAACATTCCATTGAATATTTCTATCAGAATGCTCATTATTAATATTAGTAATCACCTCGTCTACCAAATCATTCATGTTAAAATTAGTTCGAAGCAACTCCTGTCTGCCGGTTCTTGAAAATTGAAGCAAGTCGTCAACAAGCTTACCCATCTGTTGAGAAGCTCCCGAAATAGTATTTAAATAATGACGTGCTTTATCGGGTAAAACATCAATAAATTTTTCATTTAATAAATCAACATAGCCGTTTATGTGTCGAATCGGTGCACGTAAATCATGCGAAACCGAGTAACTGAAGGCTTCCAACTCCTTATTTGCTGCCTCAAGCTGAGAAGTTCGTTCGGCTACTCTTTGCTCAAGAGTTTCATTCAGTTGACTTATCTCCTCCTCCGCTTGCTTGCGTCTTGAAATATCTTCAACTGTCGCCAAATTATAAAGGAAACTACCATCATCGGCGTAATTTGCTACAACAGTGAGTGAACCCCAAATTACTGTACCGTCTTTTCGTATATATCTTTTTTCGGCCCTATAAACCGGAATCTCTTTTCTAACAAGTTTTTGAATATTATTTATATTATCATTTATTTCTTCATTAAAAGTGAGATCTTTAAAAGTCATATTTAAAAGTTCTTCTTCACTGTATCCCATGATTTCACAAAAAGCAGGATTTGTTTTGATAAACTGAAATTTATCATTTGTAAGAACCATACCAAAAGCACTGTTTTCATACAACTTGTTAAACCTGAACTCACTTTCGTGAAGTTGTTGTTCCTGTAATTTGCGCAGAGTAATGTCTCTATTTGTTCCTCTCTGTCCCAGATAATCTCCTTTTTCATTATAAATTGGACTGCAACTATGACTAATCCACCTCACTTCTCCCCCTTTGGTAATAATTCGATACTCAATTTCGTGCTGAGAATTGCCACTTTGGGAAATATGATGATGTTCACTTAATTTTGTTCTGTCTGCTTCATAAACTATCTCATGATTCAGTTCCGGATGAAGTTCAAATTCATCTGTCGAATAGCCCGTCACCCGTTCACACGCCGGAGATACGTACAATAGCTTCCCGTCCGGTGCGACCCAATAAATCCAGTCATCTGAATTATCTGCAATAAGCCTGTATTTCTTCTCGCTCTCAAGCAGATCGGACTCCATCTTTTTCCTTTCTGAGATATCAATAGATAAAATAAAAACACCTTCCGGAACAGATTGAATACTTAGGTCGAACCACCCCTGACTGCCGTCTGGATAAATGAAGCAATTTTCAAAATGGTATGGATTTCTGGAATTTAATACATTCTCGATTTTCTTATATACCTCTGTTTGTTCAATTCCCGGCCACATATCCTGATATCTCTTGCCAATTAACTCCTCGTTGGGCTTTCTGTTATGAATCTCCGCACTATGGTTTAAATAAATATATCGCCAGTCATAACCAATAATTTGGCACCCCTCAAGCATATGGTCGAATGCACTTCTGAACCTCTCCTCACTCTTCTTCAAAGCATCATTCAAGTGCACTTGTTCCAACTTTTTATAGGTTATTTCGCTTATTAGCTGGGTCATATTCAGCAAAAAGTCCATCGCCACTTTCACTTTTTCCTTCGACACAACCGGAACTTTGTCGAGCGCTTCAAAATATTCCTGCTTATTAAATCCATACGTATCTGCCTGACTTTCAAAAAAAGCGCGATCAGGCTGCTCAAAAAAGAATTGCCCGGAAAACAAATTTGCAACATGCTCCCCTTTAACTATGATTGGCACCGCAACATCTACCAAGCCATTTAAACATTTATTAAAATGGTACTTCTCTCCATTCCCTAGCTCGTTTGCCAACACAG
>CAZOOH010000218.1:0-3644 GCA_964581375.1 uncultured Muribaculaceae bacterium | reverse complement strand
TCCGTTTTTAATCTTTTTATCGATCCATGTTCCGGAATTTGCATAAATGCAAGCCTCTCCATTTGTGTTTTTAAAGGACATAATCATTGGTGCATGTGTGTGTCCGAAAACCACAATTCTCACTTGTGAATTTTTATTTTGAAAATATTGAACATTTGACATAGAGTCAAGAAATGTAGTATGCAAACTTCCCGGAATTGCAGATTTCGCCGAAGTTATAACCGGAACATTATTATACGCCAACCTCTTTTCCCAGTTTGACTGACTGCAAACGCCACTAAACAGATTCATATCGATTGTTCCATCAGGTTTATTGAAAGGTATAATATCATTTATACTATAACTGCCTTTAAATTTGCCGATATTTGTTACGATTATCTTATCGTCATAATTGTCTTTTACCGGAATTAAGCTTTTCAAAATAGATTTCCACATATTATAATAAATAAAAGTGTTAATCTGAGTTTCGTCAGCAGAGTTCAATGTAACATTACGGACAGGTACAATTTCTGAGGCAGATGGATAGTTTGTCACCGAGTTAACAGCAATACGCGTAAAGAAATAACCGGCAGGCAGAATTGTTCCTTCAGCAATATTCTGATTACTGTATGGATCAGGTGCGCAGAAGAAATCATAACGGTTACTGTGTTCTATTGCAATCTGAGGAGTTGGATTATAAGTTCCGAGCCCAAGCCTGTCGTTATCTCTGGCCTGATTAATTCCCGGTAAAACTAATTCAACATTTGCCTTCTCAATAAGTAAATCGTGATTCCCCGGAGTATATGTTACCTTTACTTTTCCGTCTTTAATAATACCTTTTAAAGCATCAAAAACAGTTTTATTCTGAGTGGCAATTTTTTGTACAAATTCTGTCTGAGTTTTACCGTTATAAGTATCGGTTCTTGAAGTGACATACCACTCATCAAGTAAATCCCCGGCAATTACCAGCTCTTTTACACTCTTCGACTCTCTTATTTCATTGAGAAATTCAGTCAGTCTGGGCAGATGAGCTGAACACTCAGAATATGTAAGATCGGCTCCTAAATGGATATCGCTTATAATTACGATTTTATTTCTCTCATGAGATACTCCACTGTTTTCAACATCAAACTGATTTCCTCCTTTGCCGGAAGGATCATGATTGCATTTTTGGCAAGATGTGAAAGCTAAGATAATCAGGGCGAAAGTTGAAATGCTCCACCATTTAAAATTATTTTTCATTTTTATATTTATAAAGTGTTTAGATATATCGGCATAAATTGGATACAATTTTAGCATTATTAATAAAAATCGTTGTAGCATATTTACAAAAAATGATGTATCATTTTTACAAATCGAGCCTAAACAGGGGGTCAGATTCGAAAACACAATCTCTAATCATAGCTTGAGCCTGCAAAGCTATTGTAAATATGTTTTCTATATTTGTAATGATTAAACAGGGAATATAATGCACAGTTTATACATCGCCACTTCTTTTGCGGGAGCACTCGTTTGTTTATTAGCTTCAGTTTTGCTCTTTTCCCGCAGAAAAGACGGAGAGAGATCCCGTATAATTCTTGCAGTCATTGTTTTTTTTTCAGTTGTAAACTATATTCCGCGGTTTATCTCTCTCAGCAATGGTATTGAACCAGATGTCATTGTTTCAGTCCCGCTTATGTTAGTAGGAATTTTCATGATTCTATCATACTTATTATACCCGATTGAGGTAATCTCTCCGGGATGGCTTAAACCAAGAAGAGTTTTTATACTTTTCCTTCCTTTAATGATTTTTGTCTTGATTTATATATTCTCATTATGGGCAGGAGTAACATATACAGAGCACAAATCCTTAATGGAGATGTTTCCTTTATCTGACCGGTTTGAAATTTGGTTTCGTTTATTCATTATAGCCTTCATTATAATGACCGTTCCGATTATCTATTTTATTCCATATTCCGGAAAATACAACAATACAGATCGGATATGGATAAGAAAATATGAACTAACTCTTTCAATAAACATCATTGCCTACCTTTTGGTACTTACGGTTGACAACATAATAATTCACACCTCATATTATTATATCAGTGTCGGATGCAGCCTTTACATTGTCTACATGGAACTTTTTGTAAGGTTAATAAATAAGAGAGTCCCAATTGAAGCAGATGTTCAGTTTCCACAAAGCAATAAACCGGCACTCAAATCCCGCAATGAGTTATTGCTTGAAAACCTTGATACATATATGCAGGAGACATCTGCCTGGCGTAATCCCGATTTAACTCTTGGAGCACTTGCATCTGCTTTATGTACAAACAGAACGACACTTGCGAAGGTTATACAAGAGGGAGGATACACAAACTATACACTTTATATAAACAATTTACGTGTTAATGATTTTATAAAATCAGTCACTTCAAACAGCTCCGTAAATTTTCAGGAGGCTTTTTTTGATGCCGGATTTCGTTCACGGGCAACAGCTTTAAGACATTTCCGTCAGCTTACAGGGATGATACCTTCTGAATATTTTCTCGAAAAGAGCCTGGAAGCTGAAGCAACTGATTCCCAAATCAATAACAATGTTAGCGGCTGATTTTTAATAATTTACCCTAAATAACTAAATTCAAGAATGAAAAACTTAATCGTAATTTTAATGTTTCCGGTACTTCTGCTCTTATCGTGTAACGGAAACAGTGGTCTTGTCCCTACAAGAGAGAGTATCGACAAGGCGGTTGCTTACGGAGAATTCTCGGAAGCTTCCAAACTTATCAAGCTGTACTTGTTGAACGACTCATTGAGCAGCAATGAACGGTTTGAGTTGGGTTTCAAATTGGAGCAGATGGACCGTATCCGACTCGATTTTAACAAGGCAGATACTGCAGTTACAAGTTATGTCAAAAAACACTATCCAGGTGTTACTGATGAGCAGATAGCCGGTTGGATTAAAAGTAATGCACTGGAAAATATGACTATCGACGGAAAGCAACTCTTCTTTGCTCGCGCTGCGAGGAATCTTTTCAGAATCGACTCCACTGCCCTTGCAAATTTTGATATTGCCGAAGCTCGTGAACCGGACAGTTTAGCACGCCTGCTCTCTAAGCATGTACCTGCTTTAGTAAATGATGCTAAAAAGAGCAATAAAGTATTGGCTTTACCTAAGAAAATGAAAATTACATACAGCATTGAAGTAAAACCCGATGTAGTTCCTGACGGCGAAATGTTACGAGTATGGCTTCCATATCCGAGACGTGATAAAAACAGCCAAACAGGAATAAAATTACTTGCAACATCACAACCAGATTACATAATATCGCCTGACAACTATTTGCATAGCTCAATTTATATGGAAAAACGTGCAAAAAAGGGAGAATCTGCACTATTCCAAATAGAGTACGAATACACATCAAACGGACAGTTTGTTAACTTTGACTCTCAGTCGGTTCAGCCATATAATACTGATTCTGAGCTATATAAAACATATACATCCGAAAGATCACCTCAGATTCTGTTCAGCGATAACATCAAAGCAGCTGTAAAAGAGGCAGTCGGTGAAGAGACAAATCCATATTTTAAAGCCAGAAAAATTTATGAGTGGATTGATCAAAGAATACCTTGGGCAAGTGCCAGAGAGTATTCAACAATGGATCATATACCTGAATATGTGCTTG
>CAZOOH010000217.1:0-3673 GCA_964581375.1 uncultured Muribaculaceae bacterium | reverse complement strand
AAAGGCCGGAAATATCCTTGTTCGTCAAAGAGGAACAGTTCATAACCCCGGTTTAAATGTTGGAATAGGCAGGGATCATACCCTATATGCATTAATCGACGGAGTTGTTGTTTTCCGCAAAAAGGCCGACAACAAATCATTCGTTTCTGTAATGCCTGCAGCAACCCCGCAAGCATAAAGCCTGCATTTTCTCAGGTTCAACCTTATAGACTTAAGGCTCAAGAAATAAAATCTTGAGCCTTTTTTCATGCGCCGCAGGCACCTGCTTCCGCAAGGAAGCTCAACACATGCCGCAGGCACCGATTTTGTGCATGAGGCTTTTGCAATTTGTTGAAATATAGGTTAATACAAAAAATGTGGCACGTCACGTGCCACATCTTTTGTAAGTGGTTTATAATAAATGATTTGCAAAAGCCTCGCGCAAGACGTTGGTAGTTAGTCTTGTTGCAGAGCATAATGTATTTGATGCCAGTTATATACATTGGTGTGCCCACTTCGCGGCCACGTATTTTTGTTTATTTGATTGGTGTAGCCTTATTGCTTGGGCGATTTTATTTTTTGGAGGTGTAGCAGGTTAATTATCACTTTTATTTTGCAAAATTTTATGTACAACCTAGCTTTTTTTTAATTATATTTGAGAAAACAAATTGTATTTATGGGATCAGATAACACAACTAAAGAGAAGGGAAGGTACAAGTTGCTTTCAATTATCGGGGCAAGGCCTCAAATTATCAAATCGGCCGCAATCAGCCGCGCGATAAGGAATAACTACAGCAATTATTTTGAGGAGATCATTCTGCATACGGGTCAACACTACGATCAGAATATGTCGGATATCTTTTTTGTCGAAATGGAGATTCCTCAGCCTCACTATAATTTAAGTGTAGGCAGTGGCAGTCACGGATTGCAAACGGCTAAGATGATTCAGGGTATTGAGGAGGTTCTTATTTCTACCAAACCCGATGCCGTTATTGTTTATGGTGACACTAATTCTACAATGGCAGGTGCAATTGCAGCTTCAAAACTTAAGATTCCTGTTGTACATATCGAAGCAGGGCTTCGTTCGTTCAACAAATCTATGCCTGAGGAGATTAACCGTATCGTATGTGACCACACTTCTACTATGCTCTTCACCCCAACAAGAACGGGATTGAAGAACCTTGAGAGAGAGGGTCTGCATTGTTCAGACGGTGGCGATAACATTGAGATGGAGGGCGAAGAGTTTTCTATGGACAATCCGGGCGTTTTCCATACCGGCGATGTTATGTTCGACAACACTCTTTTCTTTGCCGAACTTGCCGAAAAGAAAAATCCGCTTTCTAAATTCAAACTGAAGCAATTGAACAAACCTACATCTGCCGAAGTAAATAACGTAACTCTCAAACCTAACGAATACATACTCGCTACAATTCACAGGGACAGCAATACCGAAAATGCCTACAGGATGAAGAGCATTTTCCATGCTATTATCGATTTGAGCGAACAGTATGAGAAGATTGTTGTTATGCCGCTCCATCCAAGGACTGCTAAGGTGCTCGAAGAGAGGCTTGGTAATGAGTTGTATCAGAAGGTTTTAAACTCGAAGTTCATAAAGGTTGTTCCTGGTGTTTCATTCTTTGAAATGATTACTTTGGAAAAGAATGCCGAACTTATTATTACAGATTCAGGCGGAGTACAAAAAGAGGCTTACTTCCTTGGAAAACCTTGCTTGATTCTGCGACCTCAAACCGAATGGGTGGAAATCGTTGAAAAGGGTGCCGCTCTGCTTGTCGATGACGACTATGACGATATTGTAAAAGGTTATGAAAAGATGCGAAGCCGAACCATCAATTTCCCTCCGATATTCGGCGACGGAAAGGCTGCCGAGAATATTCTGGAAATTATTAAAAACAGTATGGAACATAAATTGATAATGACCGGAATCTTAGGGTAATTTACGTATTTGGGTAATATTCATTTTTAGAATAATTCCCGAATGTTTATGGTATAATTGGAAAAATAAAAGCCGGCATGTTGTCCGGCTTTTTGCTATAATGACCAGTATCTGAGATTGGCAATTTTATTTTTGTAGATTCCTTTGATGTCGATTATGATGCCGTTGTTGTTCAGGAGTTTTTCAAAGTCTGTTTCGGTAAGGTGCAGATACTCTTTGTGAGAAACTGCTATGATTATTGCGTTGTATTTACCTTGAGGTTTTCTTGCAAGGGTTATTCCGTATTCCTTTTCGACATGTTCGGCAGATGCCTTCGGATCAATTATGTCGGTATCTACGTTGTAGGTGTAAAGTTCTTTAATAATGTCGGCTACTTTGGTGTTACGGGTATCGGCAACGTTTTCCTTAAAGGTGAAGCCCATTATAAGAACTCTGGAATTTTCCAATGAAACGTTTGCTGCCAGAATCTTTTTTACTGTCTGTTTTGCAATATAGGAGCCCATTGAGTCGTTAACGAATCTGCCCGATTGGATAACCTGAGGGTGGTAATTAAGTTCGGCCGCTTTGTGTACTAAATAGTAAGGATCAACTCCAATACAGTGCCCTCCTACAAGTCCCGGGTAAAATTTGAGAAAGTTCCATTTTGTTCCGGCAGCTTCAAGCACATCGTAAGTGTTAATGCCGATACGTCCGAAAATTATTGACAGTTCGTTCATAAGAGCAATGTTAACGTCGCGCTGAGTGTTCTCAATAACCTTTGCGGCTTCGGCAACTTTAATGGATGATGCTCTGTGTACGCCTGCTTTGATTACAATTTCGTATGTTTTGGCAATCTCTTCGAGAGATGTGTCATCGCAACCTGATACAATTTTTACTGTGTTTGTAAGCGTGTGTACTTCGTCGCCGGGATTTATTCTCTCAGGTGAGTAACCTACTTTGAAATCTTTCTTAAACACAAGTCCGCTCAGCTCTTCGAGTACAGGAACGCAATCATCTTCGGTGCAACCCGGGTAAACAGTGGATTCGTAAACCACGTAGTCCCCTTTTTTAAGTACTTTGGCTACCGAGCGCGTGGCAGATATAAGCGGTGTAAGATCGGGGCGGTTGTATTTGTCGACAGGAGTGGGTACTGCAACAATATAAAAATTGGCTTCGCGAATTTCTTCCAGGTTAGTAGTATAGATTATATCCAGGTCTTTGAAGGCTTCTGCCTTAAGTTCACTGCACGGGTCAATCCCTTGGCGGATAAGTTCAACATTTTTTGCATTGATGTCAAACCCTATTACAGATGTTTTTTTTGCAAATTCTACTGCCAGAGGTAATCCGACGTATCCTAAGCCGATTACAGCAATTTTGTTCTTTTTTGAGATGAGTTCGTTGTACATAAAGCACTTTTAGAAGATTGTTACAAAATTAACTAAAATTATTTCAAGTATAATCTCTTCTTTTGTATTTTTGGAATGCAGAATTTAAAAAGTAGATCGAGTGATGAATTGGTACGTGTTATATACTAAGCCGAGAGCCGAAAAACAGGTCGCTCAGCGTATTGTCGAATTGGGAGTGGAGATGTACTTGCCTTTGCACAAAGTTAAAAGAAAGTGGAGCGACAGAGTAAAAATTGTTGAGGTGCCTCTGTTTAACTCGTATATCTTTGTAAAAGTAGCCCAAAGTCAATTACAATCGCTTAGCGGTATAAACGGAGTTTCACGCATTGTCTATTATCTGCGCAAACCGGCTGTA
>CAZOOH010000216.1:0-3712 GCA_964581375.1 uncultured Muribaculaceae bacterium | reverse complement strand
GATTTCATCTTTTTCTGAAACTTCTTTAAGGTACGGTCTACCCAATTTACGCCTGACCAGTCTTTTTGAAATTGTGTCGAAATTTGCCTTGAGATAAATGCAAATTGTTTTTTCTTTGACAAATTTGCTGTTTGATTCAGATATTAATGCCCCGCCTCCAAGTGATAATATTAAGAGTTCGGGATGTTCACCTGAGAGAATCTCTTTCAGGGCTAAACTCTCCCGTTCTCTGAAGTAGACCTCTCCTCGGTTTGCAAATATTTCGTTTATTGACATTCCTTCACTTTTCTCAATATACTTATCGAGGTCAATATGTTTACACAACAGTAAATGAGAGAGTTTTTCGGATATAGTACTTTTTCCGACACCCATAAAACCTGTGAGAGTAATGATCATATTAAGTTCTTAAAAAAGAGTGAGTTCTGTGCCGTCCAGCGGAGTAAGAGGTTCTCGTTCTTCATGATCGGAATCATTATTTCCGTTTATGACAGGAATTTCGGTGTTGTTGTCGAGTTCGAAAATCTCTTCAGAGCTCTCTTTAATCAAAGGTTCTGAAAATACAATATTCCCGACTTCGAAGGTCGTAATTCTCTTTCCTTTGGCTCTGTAGCTTTTACGTCCAATAAACTCTTCTACATCAATCAACTCTTTAGCTCTTTTTGAATGTTTACCAGTAAAAGTGATTTCAAGCTGAGGGTATTTATCGACAGAGAGAGAGTGAAGGAAAGATCCTTCGCTGTCGCTTATAAATAGCTGCGATATGTTGTCGTTCGGCTCAAAAGAGAATCTTTTTACATAAAAGCAATTTTGTTCTCCGTCAAAATATACAGCAGTAAAGACTTTGTGAGGGTCCAATTTTTCAATAATTTGAATATCACCTTGATATCGGTTACTTAAATCGAAATTTGTCGTATAAAAATTTCCTGATTTAAGAACCACAAGGATATGCTCTCCTGGCAGATACTCTCCTAAATACAAACCTCTTGAGTCTTTATTGAGCCTGTTTATATCTGAATCAAACCAAATTGATTCGCCTCCAAATGAAGAGACACCTTTAGATTTGAGTTGAATTTTATGGATAGTGTTCTTTGACAATATGTTACCCATTGAGCCTCTGCCTTTTATTGCCAGATTTGAAAAGTCGAAATCAAATATCAGCTTCTTAAGTTTAGGGCGGGGTTTGAGGAAAATTTTGAGAACTTCGGCTTCACCGTTTGGATTTGCCGTAAACCAAAGAACGCTGCTTCCCTCTTTACCTTGAGTAAGGTCATACTCTTTGTCTCTGGTAATTCCGGTCACGGCAAAACGTTTGACAAATACTTCTCCGTTTTTCCCGTCTTTGTAAACAGAATTATAAATACATCGGTCGTTGTTTTTGTTGAACACTCCAACGTGAATTATGTTTCTGCCTATAAATGCTTTATCTGAAATTTTTGTCACATAATATTTTCCGGTAGCCAGAAAAACAATAATATCATCTATATCGGAACACTCGCAAATAAATTCGGCATTTTCGTCTTTTTTCAAATCAATTCCAATGAAGCCCTCTTTTAGATTTGCATAAAGTTTGGCATTTGCAGCTACAACTTTTGTAGCTTGAATCGTTTCAAAATTAATGAGTTCTGTCTTTCTTGGGTATTTGTCGCCATATTTCTTCTGAAGCCTTTGATAATAGCTTATTGTGTAATTAACAAGATTGTTCAGATTGGCATTTATCTCTTTTATTTCGGTTTCAATCTTGAGGATAGACTTCTCAAGTTCCTTGATATCGAACATAGATATTTTTCGAACAGGTTTTTCTACTAGTTTTAGAACATCCTCTTTAACAATTGGTTTTCTGAGCAGTTCCTGATGATTCTTGAGTTCCGTAAATATAGAGGTAACTTGTCCTTCCCAATTCTTAGCATCTTGTTCGAGTAAACGGTAAATCTTATTTTCAAAAAATATCTTTTCGAGTGATGTATAGTGCCAATCTTGTTCAAGTTCCCCCAACCTTATTTCAAGTTCACTTTTTAGCAGGAACATCGTGTTCTCTGTATTATCCTTGAGAATATCATTTACTCCCATAAAATGAGGAGCACGGTCTTTAATAACTGTCGAATTGGGTGAGATTGAGATTTCGCAGTCAGTAAATGCATAAAGAGCATCAATCGTTTTGTCCGGAGATATGTCGTTATGCAGATGCACAACTATTTCGGCTCCTTCGGAAGTGTTGTCGTCAACTTTACGTATTTTAATTTTTCCTTGATCGTTTGCCTTGAGAATTGACTCGATAAGTTTTGAAGTAGTAAGTCCAAAAGGGATTTCAGTTATTACAAGTGTTTTCTTGTCGAGTTTGTTGATTTTGGCTCTCACTTTAATTGCCGAACCTCTCAGACCGTTATTATACCTGGTACAATCAGCTAAACCTCCTGTAGGAAAATCGGGCAGTAAAACAAAAGATTCTCCTTTTAAATATGCTATTGAAGCATTTATAAGTTCGTTGAAGTTGTGGGGCAGAATTTTGGAGGCGAGTCCCACGGCTATACCTTCAACACCTTGTGCCAATAGAAGGGGAAATTTTACGGGAAGATTAACAGGCTCTTGATTACGACCGTCATAGGAGTTCATCCATTGAGTCGTTTTGGCATTAAACATAACATCGTGAGCGAATTTACTCAGCCTGGCTTCTATGTAACGAGGTGCAGCAGCGCTGTCGCCTGTAAGAGTATTTCCCCAGTTTCCCTGACAATCTATTAATAGATCTTTTTGCCCGAGTTGAACTAATGCTTCTCCGATTGAAGCATCGCCGTGGGGGTGAAATTGCATCGTAAAACCGATGATATTTGCAACCTTGTTGTAACGACCGTCATCCATCCTCTTCATTGCGTGCAGAATTCTGCGCTGAACTGGTTTAAGCCCGTCTGTAATGTGAGGAACGGCTCTCTCCAGGATTACATATGAGGCGTAGTCCAAAAACCACTCCTTATACATACCTGTAAGTTTGTATTTTTTATCGCCTTCGTTTATGAGCTTGTCGTATTTACTGCTTTCGGCAACGGAGTCATCGTCAAGAGGTTCTATTGCCTCCAGCTCAAATTCGGGATCCTGAATACTCATAGGTAGTTTTTCTTAATCTGTAATGTAACCAAATCGTTTAAGCTTCTCTTTGTCGGCCCTCCAATCGGGGTTGACCTTGACAAATATCTGCAAAAATACCCTTTTTTCAAAGAATGTTTCTATATCTTTTCGAGCTTCGGTGGCAACTTTTTTTAGTGAATCGCCCTTACTTCCGATTATAATCCCTTTTTGTGAATCTCTCTCAACATAGATTATAGATTCAATCCTGAAAATTGTCTCTTCCTCTTTAAATGTATCGATTACCACTTCGCAACTGTATGGTATCTCTTTGTCATAATTTAAAAAAATCTTTTCGCGAATAATCTCGGAGGCAAAGAATCTGAGGTTTTTGTCGGTAAATGTATCTTTATCGAACCAGGCAGGGCTTTGAGGGAGTAATGAGGTAATTTTCCTTAATATGAGGTCGGTATTGAATTTTTCGAGCGCAGATATTGGAAGAATCTCGGCTTTTGGAACTAAATTATGCCAGGTTTCAACTAATGTTGTAAGTTTTGATTGATCGCTTTTGTCAATCTTATTTATCAATATTAGTGTAGGAACTTTAACTGAATTTAGTTTTTCGATGTATGATATATTTTTGGAGGGAGTCTCG
>CAZOOH010000215.1:0-3747 GCA_964581375.1 uncultured Muribaculaceae bacterium | reverse complement strand
CGGTCATTCTCAACCTGAATGCCCTCGATAAATTTCACGAATGAATTATGTTGTTTACGGAAACCGGCATAAAAGTCTTTGGTCACCCGTTCAGAATTCACTTCAAAGGCGTGATGTACCTTTAATGTAACATCAATAATATTGGTTTCCTCTTCAAAATCAAAGCTGAATTCGGGTATTTTACTAAAAAGAAAATCCGCCTTGTCCACTCCCTGAAACTCAACTACAACAATGTCTCTTTTCTCAACGGTCTTGACAGGAACCATCCATAGTTGATGCTCAGCCTCTTCTGAAACAAAAATTAATATATAATAATGAAAATATTTTCGAAGTTGAAGATCAATCTTTTTTCTAGTCGAATGTTGAGGGAGCTCATCTACTTGACAAGTAAGCACTTTAAATCCCTGCTTGTCAGCCACAGGAATAATTTCGTAATCTGTTTCCTCTACTTTAACCGGATTTATTCTATCCCCCTTACTCACATGATTCCAACCCAGTTCATTGAAAAAATTGATAAAATTCGCTTGACGAATGTATTCATCGAAAGTGTGCCTTCTCATATATCTCACCATTTAAATATTGCGTAACCCCATGGAACAGATGATCTGAGGTTCCTTATCACGGATATCTTCGTCATTTTTTTTAATAGAGAGTTCTTCTTCACTACGTAACTCTACTATCAAATCAACCATTTCCATGGCGGAAGTTCCTTTTTTTAGTTGTCGGGTCAATAAAATCCGCGCATTATCCTGTAGTGGATAATTATAAATATCATCCATAGCCAGTTTCAGTTCATCTGTCACGAACAACCCGTTTTTCGGTTCTTTACAAAACGCTTCGAGCATAGTATAAATCCGATATTTAGTACTGAAACGCTTCCCTAACGTACCGCTTACTTTTACCTCTTGTGCATTAATTTGATCTATTGATTTTGCCACCAAATCGTGATGATATTCTAAACGTTGTAAAGCCGGTTCATTGATGGAACAAGCTAGTGTTTTCAATATTGTACTCTGCGAATAGGTAATCACATTTCCAGCCTTATCCATCCACATTAACATATCGTTATCACTCGGTGTTTTAGCATAAGTTATCACACCTTCACGTACAGGTGAATCGTGGTTCTGCTTAGAAGAATAAATCACATTGCTCAATGCAGGGATAATGGTTTTCAGTTCAGGATTAGCATCGGTCGCATTTTTCCAAATCTGATAGGCTTTTGAGCTTAAATCTACTTCTCCATCGTCTTCATCGTCCAGAATGCCATTCTTTTCGTTGTAGATATCCATCAGATTTTTTTCGTTTCCTTCGAAAAAGATTTCGTCACTTCCAACCACATCTGCATTTTCATTGATCCGATCGGTAAGCCTCTGCCGCAAACGGATAATACGCTCTACTCCTTCTGCCGGGAAGAAAGAATAACAAAGTACATTTTCGGCTTTCTGACCGATACGATCCACACGACCTGCCCTCTGTATTAATCTGATAATAGCCCATGGCAAATCGTAATTGACTACGATATGCGCGTCCTGTAAATTCTGGCCTTCACTCAATACATCGGTTGCAACAACTACTCGCAATTGATCACTTTCCGGAATTGGACATTCAACATGATTGCTTACCGGGGAAAACCTTTCTACAACCTGCGTGGGATTGGCACTTGCTCCGGTGACGCATTCCATGTGATCAACTCCTCTCTTTTTTAATTGAGAGAAAATATAATACGCCGTATCTGAATACTGCGTAAAAATGATAATTTTTTCATCTTTGTGCTGTTTGCTGAGTAAATCATATAGAGTATTCAGTTTCTCATCTTTTTCCGCATTCCAAACGCCACATGTTTTTATTATTTCGAGCAACAAATTACTATCGTCTATCAACGATTTTTTCAATGTACGCTTAAAATACCCACTGTCAAGCCACCTCACGTTATGAGAATTTCCAGCTATGGAATCATAATACTTCTTTGCCACTGAAAGGTAATCTTCAGGTAATGAAGAAAATGAAAATTGAGTTTCATCAAGTTTTCTTACCAGTTGTATATTATTGATTTCAAATATCTCATTTTCAATATCTTCATCTTCCAGCAGTTCGTCGGTAAAGCTACTTTCATCTCCAATAGGTAACGGCAATTTATTTTCAATCGCATAGATATAAATTGCGTTGCGTAAAACATGCCTATAGAGTGATATAAGATAAGATATTCCGCTACTGTCTAATCGTTTAAAAAAATTTGTACGGCAAAACCCCATCATCCGTTGCCCAGCTCGACTTAAATTCTCAACAACTGTATTTTCGGACTCCGTCAATTCCGGTAATTTATCACTCAAATAATGAATTAGCCCATAACGGGGAAGTTTTAGTTCGCCCATTTTATCCATTACCTCCTCGGAATAGAGGTTCTCAAATTGATCTCCTTTTACTGTAGGAAAACTTATAGATTTGGGAAGCCTTTCAGGAAAGTAAGATCTGGAACCATCACGAAATTCCAAATATTTCTTATTATTTTCATCCTGTTTGGAATAGTTTTCCTTAATAAATGTACGCGTTCTCCTTATCAGAAACAGGCGCATCAATTCCCGCCAATCGTCCGGCTCATCACTTCTTTCAAACGCCTTAATACTACGAATATAATCTTCGTGATGCATTGAAAACTCCCTTTCGCCCCCTATATTTCTAATATATTGCTCCGGCTGAATACACAAATCGGTATCGTCTTTTAAAAACAATTTTAACTGATTCCCTAAATCAGTAAAATCCATATTGTAAGGTGTAGCAGTTAGCATCAACACTTTACAACCTTGCAATGAGATTAATCGCTTAATATTCTGATAACGTTTTCCCTGACTATTTCTTAGATTATGACTCTCATCGATTATTATCAAGTCATAATGACGTACATTGTTTTCATCGATGGGTTTGGATATGGAATGTATATCTGCTTTTAAATCATATTTTATAACGTATTTTTTCCACATCTCTTGCAGGTTAGCAGGACACAGAATCAATGTAGTACATGAGTTATTCAATTCATACACTTTGGCTATGGCACAGGCTGTAATGGTTTTACCCAAACCAACTACATCTCCAATCATGGCACCTTCTCTGCGTTCAAGATGTCTTGCAGCCAGTTTTACTGCAGTTTCCTGAAAAGGGAATAAATCTTTTTTAAATTCGCGCGGTAAGCTGAACTCGCTAATACTGTTTCGTACCTCTCGACTCAAATGATAGGCCGTTTTTAAATAGATATAATAAGGTGGAATTTCTCTATCTCCGGCCCAACTGTTATCAATAATTTCGGCTAATTCATCAGTAATATCCAAACTAAGCCTGTCCTCCCAGCGATCGTCAAACCAATTCGACAACTTTTCAACATGATCGCTATCGCTAAATCCAGCGTTCAGTTCGCCTTGTCCGTTCAGCCCACCATAGGTTAGATTACTACTTCCCATAATTGCCTGAATTTTATTGAAAGTATCATCAGGTCTGTGAGCTACATATAACTTGGCATGAAGCGACTCTTTTAAATAAAGTTTAATGCAGACTCGTTTATCTTTCAGTTGAGCCGAAAGCCTCCTTAAGTTATATTCGTCTTTATTGGTTTGCCTGCCCACAATTAATTGTTTTCGAAAATCATCAGCGATTTGTCTTTTACAACGCTTCACCTCATCACTGTCAGGCAATTGATTCAGTTGTGAGTCCATATACCTTTTTATCAGCTCCAACCCCGGACGTTGCATACCTACT
>CAZOOH010000214.1:0-3802 GCA_964581375.1 uncultured Muribaculaceae bacterium | reverse complement strand
CCCTTAGGCAGTGCCCTAGATTCTCCTTTTGGAGTAAAAATATAAATTTCAGGAGATAAAAGACCTGAATGGAAATTATCTAAAAACTCCAATGCATTTACATCGGGATTTTCCAATACCTCTCTTACCATATTGAGCCATCTGTCCATTTCATTCTCAATCGTATTGGATCCCTTATAACTCCAATGCGCGGCAACACCTCTCTCTGCAAGCTCATCCATTCTTTGAGAACGTATCTGTACTTCTACCCAATTACCTTGCTGCCCCATAACCGTACAGTGAAGTGCCTCATAACCATTATTTTTTGGAGTACTTACCCAATCTCGTATTCTGTCTGTTTTGGACAGATAGATTTCGGTTATTAATGAGTATATATACCAACATTGAACTCTTTCAGGGGAAGTATCATTCGGCTCAAAAATAATTCTTACTGCATACAAATCATAAATCTGCTCAAAAGGTATTGCTTTTTTCTCCATTTTCATCCAAATGGAGTAGGGGGTTTTAGTCCTTTTTGAAATTGAAAACTTAATACCTGCATTTTTTAGACTTTGAGAAATTGGTTCAATAAATTGATCGATAGCCATCCCTTTCTCTACTATTGACTCATTTATTTTATTTTGAATTTCTTCGTATTTAGATGGTAGAGTATGCAATAACCAAATGTTTTCCATTTCAGATTTTATACTGTACAATCCAAGTCTGTGTGCAAGAGGTATATATATATACATTGTCTCGCTCAGTATTTTATCTTTTTTATACTGAGGCATAAACTCAATTGTTCTCAGATTATGTAATCTGTCGGCTAGTTTTATAAGAATTACTCTTACATCATCATTTAGAGTGAGAAGTATTCTCTTAAAATTCTCAGCCTGAGAAGATGTATTTGTATTAAATGCACTTTTAATTTTCGTGAGTCCGTCTACCAATGAGGCAATTTTAGGCCCAAATAATCTTTCGATATCTTCGATTGTATATTCTGTATCTTCTACAATATCATGCAATAATGCAGTAACAATCGATTTATAACCAAGCCCAATCTCTTTTACCACAATTTTAGCAACAGCAATGGGGTGAAGAATATAAGGATCGCCTGATTTTCTTCTGACACCATCATGTGCAGCATCTGCATACTCAAAAGCTTTTATAACTGTCTCATACTCCTCCTGATTTGAACATCTTTTTAGGCTAACTATCCTAAGATCTTCAAATTCCTTATCTATCAACTCACGATCCTTTTCTGTAAACATAATTAATAAAGCAGATCTCTTTTTCCGTTTTTAATAAATAATAGTTTTTCCTTAAGTTCAGCTCTGCGTTTTTCGTTACTTATTTTTTCGAGCTCTCTCTCAATTAACAAATAACCCTCTTTTTTAGTTTTTTCTGAAGAGTAATCTTCCAGATACTCAGCTAAAGTAAGCATTGCATTTGGAGTACAAAAACTGCCAATAAATCCGGGAATAGCATACTCCATAAAATGTTCTCCGGTTCTGCCGACTCTGTAGCAAGAGGTACAAAAACTTGGGATAAAACCACGGCTTAATAACCAACCAATAGCAGAATCAAGTTCTCTGGAATCTGCAATTGCAAATTGTTCTTTTTCTAAATGTTGCTCTGAATCTTTTCCTTTATAACCTCCAATTTCCAACCTTGTTCCTGCGTCAATTTGTGAAACTCCAAATTCGATAACAGCATCTCTGAGTTCGGCACTCTCTCTTGCAGTCATTATGAGACCAGTGTACGGAACAGCCAACCTTAAAATTGCAACAAGCTTTTTAAAATCATCATCATTTACTTCATAAGGCAGATCAATTTTCATACCCAGAGCAGGTTTCACTCTCGGAAAACTTATAGTATGAGGACCGACTCCACAAATATTTTGTAATCGTATTGCATGAGTGACCAAACCTAAAACTTCAAAACGCCAGTCATAAAGTCCAAACAAAGCACCAATTCCCATATCATCAATACCTCCTTCAAATGCTCTTTCCATAGAGTTTAACCTCCACATAAAGTCACTTTTTGTACCAGGCCCGGGATGAAATTTAGCATAAGTCTCTTTATGATATGTTTCTTGAAATACTTGATAAGTACCGATTCCGGAATTTTTAACTATTCTAAATCCTTCTATATCAAGCGGTGCAGCATTTATATTAACCCTTCTGATTTCTCCTTTACCTTTCTTTACACTATAACAGGTCTTTACAGAATCTGCTATAAATTCCGGACTATATATAGGATGTTCTCCAAAAACTAAAATCAGTCTTTTGTGTCCCTCATCCTCAAGTGATTCTATTTCAGAAACCAACTCCTCTTTATTCAACGTTTTTCTGACTGCATCTTTGAGGCTGCTTCTAAAGCCACAATATAAGCAATTATTTGTGCATTGATTCCCAATATATAATGGAGCAAACAAAACAATTCTATTCCCATAAACCGATTTTTTTAAGTCCCTTGCTGTTTGAAAAAGTTCTTCAAGTAAATCTTCGGATTTAATCGATATAAGGGCTGCTGTCTCTTCAACAGTTAATGCTTGTTTGCTTTTACTTTTAAGAAAAATTGATCTTATTTTCTCCTTATCTTCCTCTATTTCATTAATTAATGAATGTATATAAGCATCATCAATAAAATCAGATGCTTTACTGCTCAATTCCTTTTTCATATTTTTGATTATAATTATCTACATTTTGAAATGCATGCGAAAGTTCTGCCCCAAATAATATTATTGTCCAACTTATATTCATCCATACTAAAAACAGAGGAACAGCCGCAAATACACCATATACAGCATTTAATCCCGAAACCATTATCTGAGTCTCAAGATAAAGAAGCTGGATGAATACAAATGCTGCAGCAACAATCAAGGCAGCATTTAATGAAGCAAAAAAATTAACCTTTGTATTAGGAATAAATTTATACATTAAAGAAAAGACAAAGCTTACCAATGCATAAAAAGAGAGCCAGGTAAAAATTGACGTAATAGGTATTATATTGTTTATTCCTGAACTAATTGAATTTAATGTATTGATATACAATATTGCCAGAGTTAGAAAAGTCATTATTAAAAGGGGCGATATAATTAAAAAGAGTGTATAGAACATGATCTTTTTATGGAATGATCTGCCATTTCCTGTTTTCCATATAGTATTAAAAGTCCTCTCAATACTCATTAATAGTCCAAATACTGTAGAAATGAAGAACAAAAAGCTTATAACACCGAAAATTCCCTTCTCTGTTGATGCTACTACATTATTTGCAAATTTTAAAAGATAATTTATAATCTCTTCATTGCCTGAAAAATAGGTGTAAATAAGTTCTACTAATCTGTCGGAATAACCAAATCCTTTAGTAACAGCAAATATTACTGCAATAAAAGGGACTAAAGACATTGCCGAGAAAAAACTTAATGTAGTAGCTTGCATGCCTACTTTATCCATTGCAAACCCACGAATTGTCATAATAAAAACCTTCAGGTATTTAATAGCACGCGCTTTAAGTCTGCTAAACTCTGATGCTTCAAGATGCCAGATATCAACTATTAAAAAGTTAATAATTTTCTGATAATGAGAGACTATGTTTATGAATTTATTCAACTTAATTTCGATAAAAATTTTTCAACATTAATTATAGCTCTTTTATGAACACCTTCGCCAATCAGTACTTCATTTTCAAATACTTTTACGTTGAATGTCAATATTTTTTTGTCAATATCTATCAACTCAGAAAATGCCACTACTTTTTTCCCTACACTTGTTGCTTTTAAATGTTTTACGGATATTTCAATTCCTACAGTGTCTTCACC
>CAZOOH010000213.1:0-3802 GCA_964581375.1 uncultured Muribaculaceae bacterium | reverse complement strand
CTTAGAATTTGCAGATTAACCTTTGTCCCTTTATTACCTCTCAACTTTTTAAAGACTACTTCATTGGTAAGTTGTATTCCGGTTATCTTCTCACCATCAATATAAATCACTTTATCGCCGGATCTAATACCAACTCTTTCAGAAGGACCTCCTGATATAGGATTTGCTATTGTTAAAGTATCTTTTATAATCGCAAATTCAACTCCGATTCCTTCGAAATTACCATCCAAAGGTTCATTCATTGCCTTTGAATCTTTTGCTGTCACATAAACAGAGTGTGGATCCAATTCACTTATAATTTTCGCAATAGCCTCATCGGTAAGTTTGATATTATCTACCTTATCGTTATAAAAACTATTTAAATAATATATTGTCTGTGCAAGTTTATTTGCTTGTGATCTTATCTCCTCCTGAGACTGTGCGCTTACAAATGAAACAGAAAACAGCAGCGTAAAAAATAATAGAAAGTCTTTTAAAAATGTTCTTTTCATAATTTATAATTAAAACAGATTAGAGTTCAATTTCCGTGCCTTCATTAGCCAGAACTGAATTTGGGAATACTGCTTTTGCCTCTTCCAAAAGAGGTTTCAGATCATTGTACCTTGAAGAGAAATGACCCAGTACAAGTTTATTTACATTTGCTTCCAATGCTATTTGCGCTGCCTGCTTTGAGGTAGAATGAAAAGTATCTTTGGCCATCTGTTCCATATCATTCATAAAAGTAGCTTCGTGGTATAGTAGAGAAACACCGTTTATAAATTCAGGCAACCTTGGAAAAGGTGCCGTGTCGCTGCAGTAAGCAAACGATCTGGGAAGATGTGGAAGATAAGTTAATTTCTCATTTAAAAGCACTTCGCCACCTTCGCGTTCAATATCAAAACCATCTTTAAGTTTGGCTATCTCAGCAAGAGAGAGCTCATGTTTCTCAATTAAATACTTATGAACATTTCTTTTGGGCATCTTTTCCCGAAACAAAAAACCATAACACTCAATTCTGTGATTAAGCGGAAAAGCGAGCACTTCTATACTTTTTCCTTCAAAAATCATTTCAGGTTCGTGCATTTTTAGTGGAGTATGGACAATTTTGAATTTAAATTGTTCTCCAAATGTTTTGATTATAAATTCCAGGATTGGAGCAAATTGTTGAGGAGCATAAATAAATATATCTTCGGTCCTGCCAATCAATGACATACTCGAAAGCAAGCCGAAAAGACCGAATATATGGTCACCGTGAATATGTGAAATAAAAATATTCTGAATCTTTAAGAACGAGAAACCATATCGCCTTAACTGAAGTTGACACCCCTCACCGCAGTCAATTAAAAACAGGCGCTCATGTACATTAAGTACGTGAGCGCCAGGATTTCTGTTCACCGTGGGCAATGCAGAAGCAATACCCAAAGATGTGAAAGAGAATTTCACTTATTACTCTTCAGATTCTTTATTTTCCATTTCGGTTTTAAGAGCTGCAAGTTCTGAAATATCGCCTAAAGTGGTCTTCTCAAGATTAGCTTTTAGTTTCTTAACTGCTTTTTGTGTTGCATCTCCCTCTTTTTCTTTAACTGGGGCTGCCTCCTCTTTTTTAGCAGATTCAAAAAGTTTTGAATGTGAAAGAGCTATTCTTTTGGTTGTTTTATTGAATTCCAACACTTTGAAATCGAGTTTTTCGTCGACTTTAGCAGTGGTTCCGTCCTCTTTTACGAGATTTTTCATTGTTACAAATCCTTCAACACCATATGCAAGAGATACAATTGCACCTTTATCGGCAAACGCTGTAATTGTTCCTTCGTGTACTGAGTTCACAGTAAATACTGTCTCAAATACATCCCATGGATTCTCTTCAAGTTGTTTGTGTCCAAGGCTCAAACGACGATTTTCCTGATCAACTTCAAGAACAATAACATCTAATTTTTCACCTACTGATGTAAATTCAGATGGATGTTTCACTTTTTTGGTCCAAGAAAGATCGCTGATGTGAACTAGTCCGTCAACACCCTCTTCCATCTCTACAAATACACCAAAGTTTGTGAAGTTACGAACTGTTGCTGTACATTTTGTTCCAACAGGATATTTTTCGATAATAGTTGCCCAAGGATCAGATTTAAGTTGTTTGATACCAAGAGACATCTTTCTCTCATCTCTGTCAAGTGTAAGGATAACTGCCTCAATTTCGTCACCGATTTTAAGGAAATCCTGTGCACTGCGAAGGTGAAGTGACCAAGACATTTCAGATACATGTATAAGACCCTCAACGCCCGGTTGAATTTCAACAAATGCACCGTAATCTGCAATAACGACAACTTTACCTTTAACTTTATCGCCAACCTGTAGGTTTGCATCAAGTGCATCCCAAGGGTGTGAGCTAAGTTGTTTAAGACCGAGTGCGATACGTTTTTTAGTATCATCAAAATCAAGGATAACAACGTTAATCTTCTGATCAAGTTGTACAACCTCTTCCGGATGGTTGATTCTGCCCCAAGAGAGGTCGGTAATATGGATAAGACCGTCAACACCGCCAAGATCAATAAATACACCGTATGATGTAATATTTTTAACGATTCCTTCAAGAACCTGACCTTTTTCGAGTTTGCCGATAATATCTGCCTTTTGAGCTTCAATCTCTTCTTCGATAAGAGCTTTGTGAGATACTACAACATTGCGGAATTCGTGATTAATCTTAACGATTTTGAACTCCATTGTTTTGTTTACGAAAATATCGTAGTCTCTGATAGGTTTAACATCTATTTGAGAACCCGGCAAGAATGCTTCGATTCCGAATACATCTACGATCATACCGCCTTTAGTTCTGCACTTGATGTAACCTTTAACAATTTCATCTTTCGCAAAAGCTTCGTTAACTCTGTCCCAAGAACGGAATGAACGAGCTTTTTTGTGTGAAAGCAACAGCTGACCTTTTTTGTCTTCTGCTGTTTCTACATAAACTTCTACTTTATCGCCAATAGCAAGTTCCGGATTATAACGAAATTCGTTAATACTGATTACTCCTTCACTCTTATAGCCGATGTTTACAATAACCTCTCTTTTGTTCAAAGCAACAACTGTTCCTTCAACAACCTCGTTTTCTACAACTTTTGAGAGTGTATCGTTATAACGTTCCTCGATAACCGATTTTGCGGCATCGTATACATTTTCCAACTCAAATGCGTCCCAGTCGAATTTATCGACATCTACAGATGCATTACTTGAGCGTTTTTTTGAAGATTCCGTTACAGGAGCTGCTTCATCCTCGATAAATGCTTCGAGTTTTTCCTCCTCTTTTTTGAATACTTCAACTTGTTCGTCTTGTTCAAGACCCTCTTTTAATTCTTTTGACATAATTTAATTAATTTAATAACAAGTAGTTAGACATTATTTATAATCCCCGCAGGGAGCGGCAAATTTAGAAATAATTTTTGTCACCCACAAATAAACTATATATTTGTTTCAAAAGATATTAAGATATGAAAAACAACAAGGGGATTGGCAGTTTTAAAAAGAATTTCTGGACAGTTATTTTAATGGAGTTTTTTGAAAGAGGTTCTTACTATGGAATGATGTCTGTTCTGTCAGTTTTCCTTGTACTTAGCATTAATGAAGGAGGTCTTGGTTTTAGTATTGCTCAAGCAGGGGCCATTTTGGGTACAATCCCTCCAATGTTATATTTTTTACCGATAATTTCCGGAGCAGTTGCCGACAAAGTAGGATACCGAAAAGTACTGTTTTTTGCATTTTCTTGTATGTTTGCGGGATATCTTCTAACCGGAATATCAAATACTTATATTACAGTATTTATCTCTTTGAT
>CAZOOH010000212.1:0-3823 GCA_964581375.1 uncultured Muribaculaceae bacterium | reverse complement strand
GAACAACCTGTTCCGAAATACTGTTAAAACTCTCCTGAGATACTTTCAAAACCTCTTTGGATAACAGAATCTGTAAGTATGCTCTTGAAATCTCAATTGAAATATTATTTTTTAACAGACTTGCATCTTGAAGAGTGATTTCATACTGAATTTTTTTGCTTTGAGCATCATAACTCTTTTGAAATCCGTTGAAAATATCTACAGATGCTCTGACAGAAGCTCCCGTAGACTGATAAAGTTTGTTCTGAATAATCTGCAAATCTTGCATGTTGACAGATCTCCCCCAATTCATACTGTGACTCAGTGAACCGTTGAGAGTAGGCAGAAAACTGTATTTTGCCTGTTCCACATTGTTCTTACTCTGCTCAGAGACAATCTCTTGCTGTTTGAGTTGAATGTTGTTTTCCCATGCATATTTTATGCACTCTTGCAGTGTCCAGGCTTTTTGGCCGCTCAATGTCAACGGCAAAATCACTGCAAACAATAAAGGGAGTCTGTATAATGTTTTCATATCATGCAAAGTTAAGTAAAATTTATACACACCCCCCAATGTTATAGGTACAATAAATACAAAGATTTATTTATAAATAACCTGTGTATTCTTTTGCAGTTCATACAGATTGGCGCTGTAAATCTGGAAACCCTTCCAAAGTTTCTTGGCGAGGTACCCTACACCCATTCCCAAATATTCGGCTATTGATTTGTCCAACGAATCTGAACCTCCGGAAATATACTCACATTCTTGGTCCGAAAGGATTTGTAATCCATTAAAATCCAATGTTTCCATTATGCAGCCTCCCATCCTTTTTGGAAACCTTCTCTAAAAGCCGGCCAATATTTCTCTGCCTGTTCGGCATAAAAATATAATTTTCCCAAAATTTCTACAATCTTTTGGAGTGAAACACCGCCTGAAATGCCATACTCATAATCATTCAGCCCCTCCAAACCAAAATCTACCTCATCTTTCTCTTTCATAATTATAAGATTTAATGATTATTCCGCGTTTCGTGCAGATATACGTAACAGACGTGCACATCTGTTAATTAGTCAACCGGTTAAAGTTCAATTATTTTGTCAGCTATAGCAAAATCAGACTCCTTATGAGTTATCATTAGAATCGTACAACCCTCATTTTTAAGTTTAATTATTAAAGAGACGATAGCCGCTTCCGAAATAGCATCAAGAGATGCAGTTGCCTCATCCAGAATAAGAACTCCCGGATTTCTGTAGACAGCTCTGGCAACTGCAATTCGTTGCTGTTCACCTCTGGAAAGCAAAAGAATATTTTCGGTAAGCATCGTCTCCAGCCCCATGGGCAATCTGTTTAAAAAATCAGTTAAATGTAACTCCTCAATTATCCCAAAAAGACGTTCAAAATTTATCTCTTTTACTCCTGGAACAATATTCTCAAGTAAAGTACCGGTAAGTATTTCAAGGTTTTGAGGAACAATCGAAATAAAATTTCGCCATTCATCCAGTTTAAAATTGTCAATATCTATTCCGTCAATTGTTACTCTTCCTGAATCGGCTTTGTATATTCCGGTTAATAAAGCTCCGATAGTGCTTTTCCCGCTTCCGTTTTTTCCGCGAAGTAGTGTGATAGTCCCTTTTTCTATTCTGATATTTGTATTGATTAATAAGGCAGATCTGTTTGGATATCTGAATGAGAGATTCTCCAATGAAATATATTCAAAATCGTCGGGAATACTCTTTTGTCCTTCATTCTTCCATTCAGTTTCCAATTGCGTAATCTCAAAAATTCTTTCAGCTGTAACCAATCCCGAACGGACCTCTTTTCCGATACCTGCAATCTGTGATAATGGTGTGGAAAAGAGAGCAAGTAATGTGAAAAAAGATAATAAATCGCCAGTCGTAAGTTGGTTGTTCAGAACAGAGCCTGCCCCCAGAATTAAAACCGAAAATGTCAGAATCTTAGTCAGAGATTCATTTACCGAAGCTCCAACTATAAAATTGAATCCGCTCTTTTGAATTTGATTGTTCATTTTATCGATTACTATAACTCCTCTTTGCTCATAGAATTTTTCCATTCCAAAATATTTAATGCTTTTCATCGACTTAATCGTATCATTAACAAAACTTTCGAAGCCAGACATCTCCTCTGCCATTTTCCAAATATTCTCTTTATTAATAGAATCAAAGAACAGATAGATTCCAATATATATAGGAATAAAAAGTAGTGCGGCCAGAGCCAGCGGCTTGTATATTGTGAACATAAAAATAAATGCAGTTACCAACGATACAAAAGAGATTATCAATGAAATAGTTATGTCTGTAAGTAATAATCTTACCTTAAAAGATTCGAAGAATCTGGAAGATATCTCTCCACTTTTTCTCAGATCAAAAAATTTTTGAGGAAGCTTTACAGTATGCGCCAGAAATTTTGATATAACTTTTTTATCGACCCTGAGACCCATCCTAAGTGCAATCATAGATTTGAAGTACGAAAAAATAAGAGAGACAATTAAAATAATAATTGCAGCCAATCCGGCTATTTTCAGTAATTTCAGATTGCCCTCCGGAATTATATAATCCGTAAGAATCTTAATAAAATATGAGGTTGCACCTGCTACCACCAGGAATGAGAGCGAAAGGAAAAGAATTAATATCATATTTAACCATTCGCCTTTTAGAATTTTTGAGAATTGCTCAATAAGATTTACCCGATAATTGCCCTTTTTAAAATCTTCACCCTTTTTCAAAATAACAAGATATCCGGTCCAAACCTCCTTAAGTTGTGCAGATTTAATTTTGTGCAACTTCCCGTCTGAAGGGTCCATTATATAAAAAGTGTCATTTTTGTACTTGTACATTACAACATAATGCAATCGATTTTTATTTTTTCTGATATGCAAAATTGCCGGAGCATTGATTTTTTGTAACGATGACAAGTCTCCTTTAAATCCAAATGCCTCAATGTTGAATTTTGCCGCTCCGGCAATAATACCGCCAATAGTAGTGCCTGCATAAGAACTGTTTGTATATACTCTTATTAAAGCCATAGGAAGCCGTAACCCGAAATATGACGCCACAGAAGATAGGGCAGCTACACCGCAATCGTTTTCGTAATGTTGTTTAATTTTTACACCTCTTTTCATAATTTAAAACAAGGGAGAACCAAATATCAACCTCACGATTCCCTGCTCGACAGAACCTCATTCCCACAGCAGTTCTCCCTTGTGAAGCAAATGTAGGTACGCCTGTAATAAATTGACTGACAAAGCGTAAAAACTTACACTATTATTTAAATCAAGAAAAAAAAAGGATTTTTTAAAATCAGAGATTCCTTATATAAGGAAATACAGCAGGAGCTATTCGGGAAACAAAATGATAAATATGAGAATCGGCAAATTTCTCTTTTGGTAAAAAATCCCAAAGTCCATTTATCGAATTCAAAAGATAGAATATTAAACTTAAAATAAATGCAGTTTTTAAAATAGCAAAAATTACTCCCAACAGACGATCTACCCAAGTAAGAAGTGTTATTTTAATAATACCTTCGGCAGCGCGACCTATTAATATTACTCCAACCAAAATAATTATAAAAACTACAATAAATGAAATGAGTGAAAGAGAAGAGGGATCAACATCAAGAAGTGGTTTAAGTTTGTCGGAGGCAAAGTCCGAAAAGTGATATGCACCCCATACACCAAGAATTAAAGCGGCAAGCCCTGCAACCTGTCTTACAAGTCCTTTGCTGATTCCCGACCATAAAGCAGGTATGAAAAGAGCCAGAATTACTATGTCGACTATGTTTAAATGCATAAGGAGCCCAATTTTTTTCAAAAGTAGTGAATTATCGTAT
>CAZOOH010000211.1:0-3840 GCA_964581375.1 uncultured Muribaculaceae bacterium | reverse complement strand
CACGGCTACGATATCTTCCGACATAAACAGAGCTTTGGCAAGTTGTACATCATTTAGAGAGACGCCTTTAGGCCCATTTTGAGTCATTATCCTGTACCCGTCGACAATATTTAAAACAGGCATTTTATCGAATGTGGCGCAATCGGCAATACATTGTTGTAAATCATTTGCATGCCAGAATCTTCTGTCCCAAACGATTCCCATAAAATTCTTCATGGCAAGAGTCATTTTAGCACCGCCGTGATTTTTAAGAACAGGTACATTAATCCATACATCGCAATCAAGAATTGCTTCGTGAATTTTAGTCTCTTTAAGTCTTACCCCCTTAGGCAATGAAACTGTCCTGTAATATTTTACATCGTGTGCAAACGCAATTTTTGCTCCGGCAGCTTTTGCTGCATCTTCGATTCCGCTATTTTTATAGCAAGATTGCCATTCGTCACAAGTATGGTCAAATACCACAACTTCAGATGCCCCTGCCTTTAAACAATCTTTGATGATTGCAGCTACAAGATCGGGATTAGTATTTGCATTGAATTCAGGTTTTTTATCCCACCCGATATTAGGTTTAACAACCACTTTCTGACCCTTTTTTACATACTTAGAAATACCTCCCATTGCTGCAATTGCTTTCTTATACATCTCTTCGGGTTCGCCTCCCATTACAGCTACAAGATCATTTTTAGGTGAAGGAGCGCTTTTATCGCCTCCAAGCAGATTTGACGGGTTCAATTGAATAGCACCGGCAACACTGCCGATAGCTAATGATTTAAGAAAATTTCTTCTTTCCATTTCAATTCATTTACTTCCAACAAATATATTTAAAAGTTGGAGAAATTTTAAAAAAATCGTTATATTGTCTTAAATTTTGACAAGGAAAAATGTTAAAGAAAATCTGGCTCTTCTATTACGAAGGTTTTAAAAGCATGACGTTGGGAAAAACCTTGTGGCTCATTATAGCTATCAAATTATTTATAATGTTTTTTGTACTTAAACTCTTCTTTTTCAGAGGCGATTTGAGTAAATACAATAATGATCAGGATAAAAGCAAACACGTTATAGAACAACTTACAAAATAAATACTAAACTTACAATTATGATGTTATCCGCTCTAGTAGATCTGTCGAGGCTTCAATTTGCACTCACAGCTATGTTCCACTGGATTTTCGTACCTCTTACTCTCGGGCTAGGTTTCATTGTGGCATTTATGGAAACCGCTTATTTTAAGACTGGTAATGAATTCTGGAAAAGAACAACAAAGTTCTGGATGAAGATTTTTGCAATAAATTTTGCCATTGGAATAGCAACCGGGATTATACTTGAATTTGAATTCGGGACAAACTGGAGTAATTACTCTTGGTTTGTGGGAGATATTTTCGGAGCCCCGCTTGCTATCGAAGGTATTTTAGCTTTTTTTATGGAGAGCACATTCTTTGCTGTAATGTTTTTCGGATGGGATAAGGTAAGCAAACAATTCCATCTTACATCTACTTGGCTCACAGCAATAGGTGCCAATTTGTCGGCATTGTGGATTCTTGTCGCAAACGCATGGATGCAAAACCCTGTTGGAATGGCATTTAATCCTGATACCGCCCGAAATGAGATGGTAGATTTCTTTGCAGTAATTTTTTCTCCTGTAGCATTAAATAAATTTTTCCATACAGTAACAAGCGCATTTGTACTCGCATCTGTTGTTGTTATTGGGATATCTGCCTGGTATCTGCTTAAAAGCAGAGAAGAGGAGTTCTCTAGAAAGAGCATAAAAATTGCTGCAGTGTTCGGTTTGATTTCAAGTTTATTACTTGCATTTACCGGCGATGGTTCGGCATATCAGGTTGCTCAAAAACAACCTATGAAGCTTGCTGCCATAGAAGGACTTTACGAAGGAAGAGAAGGTACTTCATTAGTTGCAATAGGACTTTTAAATCCTCAAAAAAACCCTGCAAACCGTTCTACTGATTCACTTAAGTACTTTACCGAAAAACCATTTATTTTCCAGATTAGTTTTCCGAAAGTTCTCTCATACCTTGCAAACAGAGATTTTAACTCTTTTGTTCCGGGAATAGAAAACATCATTAAAGGTGGTTATACAATTAAAACAGAATCCGGTAAAGATTCTACAGCTTTATCTTTAGAAGAGAGAATATTAAGAGGTAAGATTGCTATTAAAAGTTTGGCAGATTATCAAAAAGCAAAAGAGGCAGGCGATGAGTTCGGAAAAGATGTTGCATTAAAAGATCTTAATGACAACTTCAAACATTTCGGATACGGGTACCTGAACAAACCCGAAGAGGCTGTACCTAACGTACCACTTACGTTTTATTCATTCAGAATAATGATTGCGCTCGGAGTATTCTTTATAGCATTTTTCATTATGGCTATTGTTCTTGAAACAAGGCATAAAATTGCAAAGCATAAATGGTTCTTATATTTATCGATAATAAGTATTCCTCTGGTTTATATTTCTTCGCAAGCAGGTTGGATTGTAGCCGAAGTCGGACGCCAACCTTGGACAATTCAGGATTTGTTACCTGTTAGTGCTTCTGTTTCGGGAGTAGGGCCAAATGCTGTTATAACTACAATTATTCTGTTCTTTACTCTATTTACGATACTTTTAATTGCAGAACTTGCGATTATGTTTAAACAAATAAAGAAGGGACCGGGTGCCTAAATTACAAACTGATTAAAAAAATTCGACTATGTTAAATATACTTCAACAATATTGGTGGCTTGTAGTTACACTGCTGGGAGCTATTTTGGTTTTCTTGCTTTTTGTTCAGGGAGGGCAAACACTCTTGTTCGGAACTGCCAAAAATGAAGAGGAAAAATCTCTTTTAGTAAACGCATTCGGGCACAAGTGGGAATTTACTTTTACAACACTTGTTACATTCGGAGGTGCCATGTTTGCATCATTCCCGTTATACTACTCGACAAGTTTCGGGGGTGCTTACTGGTTATGGATTACAATACTATTTCTGTTTGTAATTCAGGCAGTATCTTATGAATTCCGTAAAAAAGCAGGTAATTTGCTTGGGGCCAAAACTTATGAAACTTTTTTGTTCTTGAACGGGATGTTTGGTACAATCTTTTTAGGAATTGCCGTAGGAACATTTTTTACCGGTGGATCATTTGTAATGAACAAAATGGAGATTACCGAAATCTCAAAACCGGTTATATCTTACTGGACAAATAGTTGGCACGGCC
Source organism: uncultured Muribaculaceae bacterium (assembly GCA_964581375.1). Taxonomy (GTDB): domain Bacteria; phylum Bacteroidota; class Bacteroidia; order Bacteroidales; family UBA932; genus JAFIHK01. The sequence goes on along the minus strand of CAZOOH010000211.1, from coordinate 636 downwards.
TTGATGCAGCTACCGTACCATTTAACCTATTAATGGGAATAGGCTTGTTTCTGGTAGCCAGAACTTTAGGGCTTTTATTTGTTATTAATCATATAGATTCTGATTCATTGGTATCCAAAGCAAGAACAAAAGTAAAAGTTACAGGGGTTGCATTTGTGCTAGGATTCGTAGGTATTTTGGTATATATGTGCTTGCTTACAGGATATTCGGTAGATCCTGAAACTAACTACGTTAGTGCTGTAAAGTACAAATATTTTTTAAACTTTATTGAGTTAAAATGGACACTTGCAATGCTGTTGGCAGGAGTAGTTCTTGTATTAACAGGAATCGGTCTTGTGTTTTTCAAAAAAGATAAAAACAGTTTTTATATAACAGGAGCAGGTGTAGTATTAGCGGTTTGGAGCCTTCTGGCAGGTGCAGCGTTGAATAATACTGCATTTTTTGTATCTACAGTAGACCCGCAATACTCTTTAACCCTGTATAACAGTTCATCAAGCTTATTTACTCTCAAAACAATGGCTTATGTATCTATTTTAGTTCCATTTGTATTGGCATACATATATTTCGCCTGGCACGCATTGACAAAAAACAAAATAAGTGCAAAAGAGATAAACGACCCTGATTCAATTAAATATT
>CAZOOH010000210.1:0-3845 GCA_964581375.1 uncultured Muribaculaceae bacterium | reverse complement strand
GAGGGCTTACCGAGTGGCGAAAATATCTTAAAAAAGGAGGATATGTCGCAGTTACAGAGGCCTCATGGTTAACCGATGAGCGACCTGACGAAATTCACAACTTTTGGACAGAGGCTTATCCGGAAATAGATACAATTCCTAATAAAGTAGCGCAGATGCAGCAGGCAGGTTATGTTCCGGTTGCAGCTTTTATTATCCCGGAGTATTGTTGGACTAAAAACTTCTTCGAACCGCAAAAGAGAATTCAGGATGTATTCCTGCAAAAACATAAGGATAATCCTTCAGCCGGGGTCTTTGTCGGATATATGAAGCATGAACTTGAGCTTTACAATAAATACAAGGATTACTACGGATATGTATTCTATATAGGAAGGAGGTTGTTTTAGCCTTTATATTGCAGTTCTGCCTGAATTACAGGTGATTAAAAATTGAAACTCAAAAAAATCCATTGATTTTTTTGAGTTTCTTTTTCTAACTTATTGTTAATGAGGCAGAACTGCAATATAAAAATGGAAATTGTTTAAATAAAAAATTATTACTACAATTGCAGTAATTCAATTTATTATGTCGCCGGATGATTTTAACAGTAAAGAGTTCGCTGTTTCTTTGAGAAACGGAAGCGAAACTGCTTTCACTTTGTTACACAAACGGTATTTTTTACCCTTAACCTCATACGCTTACAGGATTCTGAATAGTGAAAATGATGCCAAAGAGGTTGTTCATACTACATTCTGTAAGTTCTGGGATAACAGAGAAAAAATTGAGATTGAGGATTCGCTCAAAGCCTATCTTTATCGTTCGGTTTATAATAATTCGATATCTCTTCTTAGAAGTAAAAAGCAGTATTCAAAATATGTAGAGCTTGGTTTGGCAGATATGTACTTCAGCAGAATCGTTCAAAACCCGCATGCAGAGCTTAAACTAATAGATTCAGAAAACAGACGCATTATTTTAAAGGAGATAAATAATCTGCCTGCAAAAAGCAGAGAGGTTTTTATTAAGTGTAAAATTGACGGTAAGACATATAATCAAGTTGCCCAAGATATGAACATCTCCATAAAAACAGTCGAAGCGCAGATGTCGAGTGCATTAAAAAAATTAAGAAAAAGCCTTGATTGGCTACTGATTCTTATTATTTCGTAATTTTTTATTTTTTATTCTACACTAAGGGTGTTTTGCGAAATTTGCGTCATAATATAAGATTGACACAAAATGAAGCAAGAAAATTTTCGTGAAGTAGATTCACTACTACAAAAGATTTTAAAAGGAGAGGCAACTTCGGAAGAGATTAACCATTTTTCCGAGTGGGTCAAAGATTTCCAAAACGAGCAGTATTTCGATAAGTTTAAGGATATGTGGCATGTTGCAGCCGACTATCAATTCCAAAAAAATGTAAATGAGAGTGGCGAAACAAAGAGATTTATTTCATATATTAAACTTTCTAAGAGACAATACAGGAACAGAAGAAGGTATATGTTTGCATCAGCCGCAGCGTCTGTTATAATATTGTTTACAGTCTCTTACTTAACTGGCCTGGTCGATTTCAGACCGGCGGTAAATACCGATTTTGCCACATTGAACTATTCGCAGGACTCTGTGAGAGTTGAGCTTAATAATGGAAGAGTAGTTAAAAACCTTAAAGCTGCCGATAAATCAATTACAACAATCGACAATGAATCAATTGCACAGGTTGTAGAGAGTTCAAAAGAGAGTGCGGTAAAATATAACGCCATTTCTACTCCTGCAGGTGAGAGAGTAACAATGGTTCTCTCAGACGGCAGTAAGGTGTACCTTACTGCAAATTCATATTTAAGATACCCTTCAAGTTTTGAAAAAGATAAACGCGAAGTAACGGTTTCCGGCAGAGCATATTTCGAAGTCAAGAAATCGACTGTACCGTTTATTGTAAATACAACCGATATGAAGATTGAAGTACTCGGAACCTCATTCGACGTAGAGTCTAAAGCGACCGGCGACGACGCATCGGTTATTTTGGTCGAAGGTTCGGTAAAGGTATCTGCCGAAGGAAAAACTACAATTATTCATCCTGACGAGCAGATGAATTTATCGCGCCTGAGTCGTACAATGACTGTAAAGCCGGTGGATTCTAAGCTGCTTACAATGTGGAAAGATGGTGTTTTGATTGTTCATGGTCAAACATTCTCCGGCCTAATTGAGAGTATTTCTTCTTGGTACGGTGTGCAGATAATTGACAGGACAGGAGTTTCTAAGTCCGATAAATTTAACGGCCGTTTCGACAGAGAAGACATTGAAGCTGCAATTAAGGCAGTTTGCATAAGTGCCGGCACTAAATATAAAATAGAAGAAGGAAAACTGATACTTGAAGATTTATAAACCCTTAATAACTTAAGAAACTAATTTAACTATGAACAAACTTTTAAAACTGCGGTATCTGCTTTTTGTGCCGCTGCTATGTTTGCTCTTGCTTTCAGGGAAACTCTCCGGAGCTGAACAGCAAGAAAGAATGACTATTAGTCTAAAGGATGTGCCTATCACACAGTTTTTTAAAGAATTTGAAAAACGTTGTAGTTACAAATTCTTCTATAAAGACTCTCAAGTGGAGAATGCACCGACAGTAACAATTGTAGCCGATAATCTTCCGCTTACCGAAATTCTTAAAAATGTATTTTCAAAAACAAATCTCACTTACGAAATTTCGGGAAATCAAATTGTAATAACTCAAAAAGAGTCTTTAATAAAAAAGGAGACCAAAATTACGGGAGTATTGACCGATAAAAACACAGAACCCCTTACAGGAGTCGCTGTATTTATTGCCGGTACCAGAAAAGGTGTTCACACCGACTCGAATGGTATTTTTACAATTGATGTTCCTACAGATACATATAAAGTTCTTAATTTTAGGATGATCGGAATGTCCGATATGTCATTGACTCTGGATAAGAGAACATACTACTCTGTTGTAATGGAAGAGACCGCAACTACACTCTCGGATGTTGTAGTTACCGGTATTGTAAATAAAAGGTCAGAAAGTTTCACAGGATCGGCCACTACCATTACAGCTAAAGAATTGGCAAGAGTAGGTAACAAAAACATTATTGAGTCAATCAAAAACCTCGATGCCTCTCTTTATGTAATGGATAACCTGACTAATGGTTCAAATCCAAACTCACTTCCTTCTATGGAGATGAGAGGAACTTCAAGTTTTCCTGTTTCATCTACCGGAACTCAAATTAAAGGTAATTATACAAGTGACCCGAATACACCTCTGTTCATACTTGACGGATTCGAAACATCAATTGAGAGAATCTTCGATATGGATATGAACCGAGTTGAGAGTGTTACAATTTTGAAGGATGCATCTGCAAAAGCACTGTATGGTTCTAAAGCCGCAAACGGTGTTGTGGTTATCGAAACTAAAAAGCTTTCAGGTAATCAACAATTTATTTCATACACCGGAAGCATGGATGTATCAATGCCCGATTTATCGAGTTATAACCTGGCAAATGCTGCCGAAAAACTTGAAATTGAGAGAATTGAAGGAGTGTACAAAAGGGATGATGTAGATAAACAATTGCTTGCAAACAAATTATATAACGATAGAAAGAAACTTATTGCCGAAGGTCTGGATACTTATTGGCTCTCGAAACCACTTAGAACCGGTATTGGTACAAAACACAACCTGAGTATTGAGTTGGGCGACAGCAAAAGTCTCAGAGGAGTTGTGGATTTTACTTATAATAAAGTAAACGGAGTTATGAAAGAGTCTTTCAGAAGAACAATTTCGGGGTGTATGAATCTTTCGTATCGCTACAGAAATATAGTTTTCAGAAACATCATGACTACCACAAGCAGTTTGGGAAATG
>CAZOOH010000209.1:0-3864 GCA_964581375.1 uncultured Muribaculaceae bacterium | reverse complement strand
CTCCGAGCTTAAAAGTCACCATTCCGCATGTTGCCGATTCTCATCTTTTAGATAAATATATAGATGAGGTTTTTAATTAAGATTTTTAATTGATTTTCTCAACTTTTTGGTAATCGTAACATTTGTTACACTTTTTAAAAATTCTCACATCTACTTTTGTCCTATTAAATTTTTAAGATTATGAAAAGGACAGTAATTAAAATTGACGAGGATCTATGTAACGGTTGTGGCAATTGTGTAACAGGTTGTCACGAAGGTGCATTGCAATTAATTAATGACAAAGCCGTTATGGTAAGCGAGCTCTATTGTGACGGATTAGGTGCATGTATAGGTGAATGTCCCGTTGGAGCAATTGAACTTATCGAAAAGGAGGCTGAACCTTATAACGAAATTGCAGTTATGGAGAGAATTTCGCCTAAGGGAGAAAAAGTTGTTTTAGCTCACCTGAAACATTTGAAAGATCACGGTGAAATGCTTTGGTTCAACGAGGGTGTTAAGTGGCTTAAGGATAATAATCTTAATTTCGATTTATCTTCACTTGAAGAGGGTTGCGGTTGTGATTCCAAGCCTCACAGTAAAGAGGGAGAGACTATGCTTTGCGGTTGTCCTAGTTCAATGGAGAGAGATTTCAGAGAGTCAAAACCAGCAGCTGTTTCTCCAAATAAATTTAATGTTACACCTGTATTAAATTCACAACCTCAAAAATCGGAATTGCAACAATGGCCGGTTCAATTGCATCTGCTTAACCCTGCTGCCGCGTTTTTCCAAGGTGCCGATGTTCTTTTGGCTTCCGATTGTTCTGCTTTTACTTCCGGTTCATTTCACAATGATTTTCTCAAAAATAAAACCCTCGCAATTGCTTGTCCTAAATTGGACAGTAATACCGAGAGTTATGTTCATAAAATAAGTATGATGTTTGACCAAGCTAAGATTAACACTCTCACTGTACTTATGATGGAAGTTCCATGTTGCGGAGGGCTATTGATGCTGGCAAAGAAAGCCAGAGAGATGTCTAACCGTAATGTTCCTATTAAAGCTATTTACATCTCTGTTCGAGGTGAAGTATTAAGCGAGGATTGGGTTTGATAAATTCTCTGAGATTACTTAGAGAGCAATCGATCGATTGAAAACTTACCAGGTCCCGAAATAATTAATCCGATATAGATTACCATATAAATTACTGCAAGTTCTTTTACCTGCATTGGGTCAGCTCCATGAATTACAAAGACGACAACTCCCATTCCGAATATTAAAGGGATTAAAGCCAGTCTTGTGAATAGTCCCAAAATTAAAAATATTGAAGCAAAAAATTCTGCACTAATAATTAAAGATAACGAAATTGTGCTGCCTACACCAAGCGGATCGGGAAATGCTTCGGCATATTTTGAAAAGTTTTCAATTTTTGCATATCCGTGTGTCATCATTAGAACACCTGCAACAACTCTTATAATCAAGAGTCCCCAGGAGTAACCACTCTCATTAGTGGCTGTAATGAATTTTAAAAATTTTTTCATGATAAATAGAGTTTTCCTAACTAACAACTTAAAACTTAAAAAGTTTGAAATTGTCGGGTAACTCTATTTCATCTTGTTCCATTCTCTTTAACATTTCGACTCCGGTTTGAGATAATACAAAATACATTTGTCTCTTATCTTTTTCTCCCAGAGTTCTCTCTACCAGACCTTTATTCTCAACAGCCTTTAAAACTTTGGATGTATTTGAACAAGATAAATCGAGTTCATTGGCAATCTCGCCGGAACTAATTTTACCGTTACGAAGGCTGCATAAAAGCAGTCCTTCGTTCAATGTAATGGAGAACTTCCTTTGAAACTTTAGCTCATAATCGGCTATAAGCCTACATACATTCTTTACTGTACATAGATTGTTCATTTCAATTAATTTACCTTTAAAAAGTTCTTTATTGCGTCTTCTAATTGTGCTTTAGACATTGCCCCTTGTGACATTTGAGGTTTACCTGTCATTGGAATGAACATCATAGTCGGAATTGCAGTGATTCCAAATTCCTGAGCGAGTTGCTGCTCTGCATCGGTATCAATTTTATAGATAACTAATTTATCGCCGTATTTTGCTGCTAACTCTTCTAAAATGGGTGCTACTTGTTTACATGGACCACACCAATCTGCATAAAAGTCGATAATTGCAGGTTTGGTTCCGTTGTAAACCCATTGCGAAGGATTCTTTTCAAAATTATATACCTTTTCCAGGAATTGTGCTCTGTTAATATGTACTGTAGCTACTTTAGATTCTGTATTATTAGCAACTTCGCCGGTAATCTGATTTTCGGCTTTATCATTACCCTTACTGTTCGAACCACAAGATGCTATGGCAATAACTCCAAGTATTATCAAAGCTGTCTTAAAATTTATTTTCATATAAAATGTGTTAATGATATTATTTTCTATTGGAAAATTTTTCTTTGCAAACATAATAATTTTTGTAAACAAAAAAAAATGCAACCGATTAAAGTTGCATTTAAATAAATTTTAAAGCGATTTAGAATTTTATTCCCAATAAAATACCTGCCCTTATTCCACCCATTTTACCGTCTAATGTCATCGTTGCACCATGATTATTTACAGTAACTGTTTTATCATATGATGGTATGTCAATATCCTCAAGCTTTGTTCTTAAATCATTTTGAATCTCTGTTGACAGTTCTTGATCACTGGTAAGTGAAAATTCCCCTGAACCGTTTCCGAAATGAGGTCCTAAAATCCACCAATCAAGGCAGATGTTTCTACCTAGTGACCATTGTGCCCCAAACATCAGTCCGAATGTACTCATTGATAAATCGCCGGTAAAGGATGTTACATAAGTAGTTTGTTGTTCAGATACTGTGAATTCGATATTTGAACCTTCGCCTTTGAAACTGGCCGACCTATAGAATGGTGCTATATAAAACCCTCTGCCGTAACCTTTGTTTCCGAGGTAAAAGCGTATCTCGGGAGTTAATGCACTATTGCCGATTTTTACGCTGTTAATAATATCTGAAGCACTTTCGTCGTTATTATCATCTATCTGCTTAATGATAAAATCTTTGAAAGGGACTGTTGAATACGGCATAGTACGGTATGAGAATGCAATTGAAACTCTTTTACCCAAGACTCTTTCGTATTGAAACATATAGTTATTCAATATAAGAGAGGTCAGATTTACCTTAAACAGATTTTTTGGAATGTATTCCTTTTGGATTTGAGCAGTCAAACCACCTGAAACACAAAAAAACAGAGCAATGATCAAAGTCAACTTTTTCATAGCTAATAATATTAGAGTGTTTGGTGCCCAGGACAAGACTCGAACTTGCACAACCTTTCGATCACCGGTCCCTGAAACCGGCGCGTCTACCATTTCGCCACCTGGGCAGTCTTAATTAATAAGACCGTAAAAATACAAATAATGGAGCTATTTTAGAAATTTTTCTGAAATAGTTTTACTCTCTTCTGCTTGTTTGGCAAGCATTTCCGATTTTGCCTTGAAATACTCTGAAATTTTTTGAGCAGGAACACCTTTGATAGATGTAATAATCTGCTCAATCTGAGATCTCTCCATTACATTTAATCTCATTAACTCGTTAACATTCAAAAGCGATACGAGTTCATCGAATTTTTTCTTAGAATAAAGATTGGCAATTTTAACACAATAAGTTGCAGCTGCATCATTATTCATCAAAAAATCGATTGTATTAATTTTTGAAATTGTATTAAGTGTATCAACATTTTTCAATCTGCCTGTGACGAACTTAAATGTGTAGTTTTTTAAGTTGTTTGCAAGTGTTTTATCTACTATTTGCTTTGAAATATAATTATCGGCTGTAGACTTCTCTTTTAAAAACTCTGAATAAGT
>CAZOOH010000208.1:0-3908 GCA_964581375.1 uncultured Muribaculaceae bacterium | reverse complement strand
ATGGATGATGCTTCGTTTAAACTTTTAGAAGACACAAAGAGATATTCGGCTTTGTTAAAAAGGGCAGAGACGTTTAGAATAAAGAATTTATCAGAAGGGATGGAGCTGCCGGCTCTCGATATCGAAAACGCCGAGGCTCTCTTCGATTTATTGGAACAATCATTCGCTCAGTATGACTCTCTTTTACAGGAGAGGGACTCTTTACAGAGAGAGAGAGCTGAGGCTCTTCCGTGGGGTCACTTTGAAAAAGGTGATATCCAGAAAATGGAGAGTATGGGGCTTTCTCTTCACTTTTACTCTATTCTTGACAAAGCTTTTAAAGAGGAGTGGAACTCTTTATACACAATCCAGGAGCTTAATAATGAGGGCAGTAAACTATATTTTGCAGTTATTGCTCAGCAAGGAGAAGAGATTGATCTTGGAATTCCTGAGTCTAAGTTTCCTCAAAAATCTTATGTGGAACTTGATTCTCAGATTTTACAAGTTGAAGGTTCTATAGATAGTCTCAAAGCAAGAATTATCGCAATAGAGGGTGAAAATAAGCGATTAACTGCCGGACTTTTACTTATTCACAAAGAACTTGACAGTTATTTTGCCAAAGTCTCTTCTAAAAATGAAGTGGAAAATTATATTTCAATTCTTTCCGGTTTTGCCCCAACTGAGAATGCCGCTCAAATTAAGGCATTTCTCGACAACGAGGGGTGTTACTTTATGACAGAGAGCGCAAAAATTGAGGACAACCCTCCTATTAAACTTAAAAACAACTGGTTTACTAGATTATTCGAGCCCATTGGGGAGATGTATATGATGCCTACATACGGAGAGCTCGATCTCACTCCGTTTTTCGCACCATTCTACATGTTTTTCTTTGGATTCTGTTTTGGTGATATGGGTTATGGATTGATTCTTCTTTTTGGAGGAGCTCTTTTAAAAGGCAAATTCAAAGAATACAGGTCATATATTAATCTTGTTCAATTCCTTGGTTTCGGAGCTATCGTAATGGCAACAGTTTCAGGCACCTTCTTCGGAGCAAAGATTTATGAATTATTCACTCTTCCTGAGAGCGTAAAAGGGTTTTTCTTCGACGATTTGCAGATGTTCTGGCTTGCAATAATATTCGGTTTGGTTCAAATAATTTTTGCAAGATTACTCCGTGCCGTTGATTCAATGATCCGTTACGGCTGGCAACACGGATTAAGCAGCATTGGTTGGGCTTTGGTTGTAATTTGGGCGGCATTCTCTTATGCGGCTTCAATGGTTCCCGAACTTAAACAAGGAGCAATATTTAATTACCTCACCGGAGGTCTCGGCACACTGCTTATTGTTGTTTTTTCTGAGACTCAGGGAAATATTTTTGGCAGATTGGCAAAAGGGACATTCGCCCTTTATGATATTACCGGTATTTTCGGCGACCTCCTTTCGTATATACGACTTTTCGGGCTCGGAACTTCTGGAGGTATTTTAGGATTGGTTGTAAATTCAGTTGCTATGAACATGCTCGGAATACCATATGTTGGCTGGTTCTTCACAGGATTAATGTTACTTATCGGCCATACTGCAGTATTAGCTCTCTCAAGCTTAGGTGCTTTTGTACACCCTATGCGTTTAACATTTGTAGAATTTTATAAGAATATGGGATTCACCGGCGGCGGAAAGACCTATAATCCTTTAAAAAAATATTGATTAATTAATTATAAAACAATAAAAAACAATTTGTATGGAACAATCTTTACCACTTTTTCTGGCTTATACAGGAATGGCAATAATGCTTGCCGTAGCTTGTATCGGTAGTGCAATTGGAGTAACAATCGGAGGAAATGCAACAATCGGAGCATTGAAGAAAAACCCCGATATCTTTGGTTCTGCAATGATTCTCTGTGCACTCCCTTCTACTCAGGGACTTTACGGATTTGCCGCATTCTTCCTGATGTTGAATAAACTTAAAGTAATGACTGTTATTACTTTAAACCAAAGCCTTGCTATCCTTGCTGTAGGTATCGCTGTGGGTATTGTAGGATGGTATTCTTCAATCAAACAATCACAACTTGTAGCAAACGGAATCGTTGAAATGGGTAACGGATACGATGTATTCGGTAAAACACTTATTCTCGCAGTATTTCCTGAGTTGTATGCAATTCTTGCATTTGCTGCTGCGTTCCTTGCTCTTCCGGCATAATAAATTTTTACTATCTTTGAAGGGTATTAGAATATTTTCTAATACCCTTTTTTATTGTTTAAAGTACTGAAATCATGAGTCTTATTAAATCAATTGCAGGAATAAGGGGAACGATTGGAGGAGAACCCGGCGATGCATTAACTCCCTTTGATCTTGTTAACTTCAGCGCAGCATTTGCAACTCTTATAAAAAGAAAAAATCCCGGACTTGAACGATATACAATTGTTGTAGGACGCGATGCACGCCTCTCGGGGGAAATGGTAGAGTCAATAGTATGTGGTACTTTGGCAGCTTGCGGGATTGATGTTATAAACTCAGGCCTTGCAACAACACCAACAGTCGAAATGGCTGTAGTGGAAGCTAAGGCAAACGGAGGAATTATTTTTACAGCTTCACATAATCCAATGAATTGGAACGCCCTCAAACTCTTGAATGAACATGGAGAATTTCTCAGTGCGGCAGATGGAGCATTATTGCAGGAGTTTATAAAGGAGGGACATTTTGAGTTTGTATCTGTCGAGAAGTTAGGAAAACTGAGTTTTCGAAGTTTTGAACAATTCCACATAGAATCGGTACTCTCCTACCCGCTTGTAGAGACTGAAGCAATATATCGTAGGGGTTTTAAGGTAGTTCTCGATGCTGTGAACTCTGTTGGCGGCGTTGTTGTCCCAAAACTTCTTGAAGCACTGGGAGTCCAATGTATTACAATCAATTGCGAACCTACCGGAATCTTTGCTCACATCGCCGAACCGCTCCCGGAGAATCTTACCGAGCTCTCGGCAAAAGTTGTAAGCGAGGGTGCGCACCTTGGGATCGCAGTTGACCCCGATGTCGACAGGCTTGTGCTTATTTGCGAAAACGGAGAACCGTTCGGCGAGGAGTACACTCTTACTGCTGTGGCGGATTACATTTTACAACACAAAAAAGGTGACACTGTTTCGAATATGTCCTCTTCAAGGGCTCTTCGCGATGTTACCGAGGCAGCCGGTTGCAAATACAGCAATTCGGCAGTGGGGGAATTGAATGTAGTAGAGCAGATGAAAAAAGTAAATGCTGTTGTGGGCGGTGAAGGTAACGGCGGCGTTATTATTCCTGACCTGCATTATGGTCGTGACTCTCTTATTGGTATAGCGCTGTTTTTATCGCATTTAGCTTTAGCGGGGTGCAGCACTTCTGAACTGAGAAAAAGGTATCCAGACTACTTTATGTCAAAGAATAAGATTGAATTATCGCCCGAAATGGATATAGATAACCTGTTATTAAAGGTCAAAGAGAGCTTTGCGGGTAATAAAATAAGCGATATAGATGGTGTTAAGGTCGATTTTGAGAGCGAAAGAAGTTGGGTGCATCTGCGCAAATCGAATACCGAACCGCTTATCAGAATATTTTCCGAAGCACCTACTAAACAGGAAGCCGACAATTTGGCACAATCGGTTTTGGAAATGATAGAATCGATTCTTAATAATTGAAAAATTTATCAGTTTAATTCGCTGTCAGTTATCTGATACTTCTGATATTTGATTTTTGCTCTTTTTTTACTTAAAATAATTTTAACTATTTATAAATGTTTTCATTCAGAACTACATCTTTTTTATCGCAAAATGATAATGTTTTGCGAAACGGCAAACTCGGTCTGCTTGTAAATCAAAGTGCGTGGCATCCGGAAAACGGCGAGTATCTGTTTGAAACGCTTATTAAAAAGGGGAATCTTAAGAGGATTTTTACTCCTGAG
>CAZOOH010000207.1:0-3929 GCA_964581375.1 uncultured Muribaculaceae bacterium | reverse complement strand
CCTCTCAATCCGGACGGAACGCTCAAATCTGTGAAAATATGCGGAGAGGAGCTGAGCGGTAAAAAGTTATTCGACAAAATTGATTTACTGGTAAGATTGGCCTATTTTGCCGACTCCAAACACAAACTTAAACAATATGGTCAGGATTTCTTGTGGTATCTGTGGTGTGGTCCGTACTCTCCTCCTTTCGATAAGAACAAGATGGCAACGTTCGAACGCTATTTCTTAACTGAAAAAGAACTTCACAAAGAGACTAAAGGAAATTACTACTATCTCAAAGATAATCGCGAAATATGTGAAATGATTTTAAAAGAGTTCGGGGTTAACGATCCTTATTCTCATATAGTAAACGGACATATCCCGGTTAAGACAGCCAAAGGTGAATCTCCTATCAAAGCCGGAGGAAAACTTCTCGTCATTGACGGAGGGTTCTCAAAGGCATACCAGCAGGAGACAGGCATAGCAGGTTTTACTCTTATATATAATTCGCACGGCATGCTGCTGGTTCAACACGAACCTTTCGAATCTGCACAAAAAGCAATTGAAGAGGGTCACGATATCATTTCCGAAACAAGTGTTATAGATTTTACCTCAAACAGAAAGATGGTAAAAGATACCGATATTGGACAAGCTCTTAAACAACAAGTAGACGATCTCAAGATGCTTCTTGAAGCATATAAAGGAGGGTTACTTAAGGAGGTTATTTAACCCACACCTTCTCTATTTCGGCAATATACATTTTGTGGATATTGCCTTTGGTTCTATAATGCATTTCAAGGGGCTCAGAATCAATAAATGCATCTTTAGACAGAGTTTCGGCATATAATTTCCGGCACTCGATAATCAGCGATGCCTCTTCAAAAGCAGGATTCCCGGCTTCTGTAAAGTATGGGGTTAAACCTGCTTCGGCAATTTTATTACAATCTCGTCCACTTTTGGTTCCGCATAAATTCAAAGCTTTTCTGAACGATTCATCAAAAAACGTTAAAGTAAACCCTGAATTTTCCTCAACGAATCCGTATGTATACCTTTCCGGACGAATAAAAACAAAAACCACAGGTTTATTCCACAAATAACCTACCCCACCCCAGTTGGCAGTCATTGTGTTAATTGCCGCTTCATTACCGGCAGTTACCAACATCCACTCCTTTTCAATCATCTTGATGAGGTTCCCATCAATATCTTCAGATTTAATAAGTTTAAAACCAAGTTCTTTCATGATTAACAAATTATTGTCGGGTTATATTATTCAACAGCACCATGTGCCTTTAAAATTGCAATGTTTTTTTTAACCTTCTTTCCTCCATTAGCATACTTCAAAACACTTTGCCCTATTCCGTCTTTTGCATTAACATCTGCACCGCGACTTATCAAATACTCTAGTACTTCTGGGTTTTTACATTTAGTAGCAGGAATTATCACCGGATACTTTGAAGAAGAGAACCTGATATTGGGATCAATTCCATAGTCCAGTAAAAGTTCAATAGTTTTCAAATTTTCAACACCTATTGCAAAACTTAAATGTAAGAACGCTTTATCTTTTTTGTCATCCAATTTTGCTCCCGAGTCGATAAGGAATTTGACCATTTCCGGATTACTGCCTAATATTGCACTGCCAACTGCGGTTTGTCCCGGATTTGCAGCGCCGGGCATTTCAAGTTTTGCACCCTTCTTTACCAACAATTTTGTTATCTCATTATTTGCAGGAAATCGGGCAGATAGCAAAATTGCAGGTACTCCGTCAGGCACTAAAGTGGAATAAGCGTCAAGTTTTTTTGACTTTTCTATAATCATTTTTGCCATCTCTGCTCCCTTCTCCCTGTTCAGAATAAGTGCATTCATCAATGCTGTCAAAGAAGCAGTTACATCACCCTGCTGAGTAACATTTTTGTCAAACAAATCAGGATTAGCCCCTTTTTCCAATAATATTCTTACTTCATCCAATTTCATTTCCCGTACGGCCGAAATTAAAGCAGTGCACGTGTATCTGGAACCATTTCCTGTCCAAATATATGTACTCATTGCGTCCAGTTTAATACCCTTAGCATTTACAAGAACATTAAAGATTTCTTCGTTTTTTTGTTTCGTCGCCAACACCAGTGGCGTCTCCTGATCATGAGTCTTATTGGGGTCAGCCCCTTTACTGAGCAACTCTTTTACTGCCGCAAGATCATTTTTAATGACTGCCGCACCGAGAGGAGTTTTGTTTGCCTCAGTTTGAGAAAAGATTATTGAAGGAGTTAACGAAACGATAAGTGCAAAAGCAACGAACAGATAGGTATTCAAATGTTTTTTCATAAAGAAATAAAAATGTGTTTATGTAAATTTTACAAATATTACTATAATTTTTCATATCTTTAAAACAGCTGTTATTTAAAAGAAGAAATCAACAAAATATATTGAAAAATGGATACCGTACTGTTGATAATTGCAATCATAATGGTCTTAACAGGAGTCGTCGGATCACTCCTCCCTATTTTACCCGGCCCGCCAATCTCCTATATAGCTCTGATTATTCTTAATTTCACAAAATATGCCCACTTCAGTACAACCTTACTTATTGTATTAGGAGTACTTACATTACTTTCAATAATTGCAGATTTTCTCATCCCCACTTGGAGTACAGGCAAATTCGGAGGCAGCAAATACGGCAAAAGAGGCGCATTTGTCGGAACGATAGTCGGATTGTTCTTCGGGCCTCTTGGAATAATTCTAGGCCCGTTTGCAGGAGCTATTGTTGGTGAATTATTGGGAGGAAAGAGCGGCGATAAGGCATTTAAATCGGGGATAGGCTCATTTATAGGATTCATTTTCGGTACAGGAATTAAACTAATTCTCTCGCTCGTAATTTTATTTTATTTCATCAGAGCTTTGATATAAAGCATATTAGCCTCTTTAAACACCCTTTTTTCAAAAAATATTCTCTTAAAACTATTGCATCTTAGAATATTCAAATTAACTTTGCAAATAAAAGTACTTTTAAAATGAAGGCAGATAAAGATTATATAAAAGATATCGAAACAATCCGTTCAATGATGGAACGTTCGTCAAAATTCGGATCACTTGCCGGTTGGGCAGGAATCATGGCCGGCTTGTACGCAATTGCCGGAACATTTTTCACCTACTCATTTTTAAAATTTAACCCAAATCAAATTTTTTACGACTATACTAACTCCTCCGGGAACAGTTTTATATTCGTAATTATAATTGCTGTTACAGTATTGGTTCTGGCAATAGGAACAGCAATTCTTTTAACCTATAAACGCGCGGCAGGAAATGGTGAAAAACTGTGGAGTCTAACAACCAAAAGGATGCTTGGGAATATGGCATTACCCCTTGTTTCCGGGGGATTATTGGTTCTCATTCTAAAGTCAAACGGTCTCTTAGGCCTAATTGCTCCTGTTACACTTATTTTCTATGGTTTTGCTCTTTTTAATGCAGGCAGATACACTTATGACGAAGTTAAAGTACTTGGTATTATCCAGGTTGCATTGGGACTGACAGGTGCTTTTTTTATTGAGTACAGCCTACTCTGCTGGGCTTTAGGATTTGGACTTCTCCATATAATTTTCGGAATATATCTGCATAAAAAATACGAAAAATGAGAGTTTCCATTACAGAGTTAAATAAGGCATTCGACAGCAGAATCAGATTAGGGCTTATGTCGGCTCTGGCTGTTAACGAAATGCTCGATTTTAATACTCTTAAAGATTTGCTTGAACTGACAGACGGGAACCTGGCCAGCCACATTAAATCACTTGAGAAAGAGGGATATATCTCTTCCGAAAAATCATTCGTAGGGAAAAAACCAAATACTCGCTACTATATTACAAAGGAGGGTAAAATATCTTTTTAGAACCACTTGACTGCACTTTAGGAAATTATTAAATCACAAAAAAATAAATAGAGCATAAAACAACTAAAAAAAT
>CAZOOH010000206.1:0-3933 GCA_964581375.1 uncultured Muribaculaceae bacterium | reverse complement strand
ATATTTCTCGGCAGGTTTCAGTCCCGCAAAGTACTCTTTTGCAAAAGCTTTGAGTTCGGCGTTCAGATACGAATCTTCTAGAGCTGACATATAATTTGCAGCAGTCTGAGCATTTTTGTCGGCATCAAATTCGGCTCTTTTTACCTTAGGACTATTTGCGGGATTCATAGCTTTTTTCACTCTGGCAATAAAACCCGGCGCATCGGAACTGCCGACTATTCTGTTAATTTCGTTACCTTGTGCATCAAGAATAAGAAATGTAGGGAATGCTTTAATTGCATATTTTTTAGCAAGTTCAATACCCTCACCCTTTTCCATATCAACTTTTGTGTTTACGAAGTTTGCATTCATAAAATCCCCCACCTCTTTCATTGGGAAAATTGTAGATGACATGTACTTGCACGGACCACACCAGGTTGTATAACAGTCCATAAAAATAAGTTTAGGTCCCTTTTTATTTTTGGCTACTTTTGCAAGTGTTTCACTGAAAGTAGCATTTTCAAAGACCATTCCTCCGGCAGTAGGAGCTTCTTGTGAACTTGCACTCAAGGCAAGAACAAAAGAAGAGATAATTAATAGTAGTTTTTTCATAAAAGATTTGTTATTACTTAACACAAAGAAACAATAATTATTCGTTAATTCGTAATCATTTTATTTAAAAATAGTATGCAAAAGCTCATATTTACGACATTTTTGTTATTTATTGCAATAAATGTCACTTCACAAAATTCCGGCAAAATGAATAAAGGAACAGGAGTGACTGTTCTAACCTACAATACCCACCATTGCAGTCCTCCGGGCATAGGTGGCATAAATATAGACAGCATAGCCTCGGTTATTGTTAAATTAAAGGCAGATATTGTTTTTCTTCAGGAGATTGATTCGAATGTTGAGAGGTCCGGAAAAATTGATGAAGCAAAACTTGTGGCAGAAAAGGCAAATATGCCATATTTCTGTTTTTTTAAAGCAATAGATTTAGGGTCAGGCAAATATGGAACTGCAATATTGTCAAAATACCCATTATTCGAAAATAAAACCCACTACCTTGCTCTTAAAAAAGATACTGAACAAAGAATTTTCGGTACTGCAAAAATTAAAATTCCGAAATATGGAAATATTGTTGTGGGAACAGCGCATTTAGATTTGGAAAAAGAGTTCAGATTTATTCAAGTTAAGCAGATGGACTCAATAATATCGGAGTTTACGGAACCGGTAATATTCGGGGGCGATTTTAACGCAACTCCCTCCAATGAAGAGATTAAATATCTGCTCGACAAATACAATCAATCGGCCAAAGAGTTTGTTGCATCTTTTCCAAACGTAAATCCGGACAGAACTATTGATTACGTTTTTTGTAAGAAAAATAAGAAGATGAAATTCATTTCTCATAAAGTAATTAATGGTGTCAATGCCTCAGATCACCTGCCGGTAGTGACTCAAATTCTCTTATTTTAGTTACATTTGTAATAATAATTAAGTTATGAAATATTTTTACAAATTAATACTTAAACTATTGGGTTGGAAGGCTATAGAACCGCCTGCTCCGGAGCCTAAATGCATTATACTCGGTGTACCGCATACATCTGCCTGGGATTTTGTAATATCTTTCCTCTACTATCACTCTATGGGTGCAACTGCTTTTGTATTGGTAAAAAAATCCTTTTTTAAGTGGCCTTTGGGGGGGATTATGAAAGCAATGGGAGCTGTTCCTGTCGACAAAACGAGAGGAGCCTCTTTGGTCAGAGCGGTATTGGAGGAGTTTAAAGAGAGAGAATATTTTCATTTGGCAATCGCTCCTGAGGGTACTAGAAAACGTGTTGAACACTGGAAGACAGGTTTCCATACAATCGCCAGATCGGCCAATGTCCCTGTTTATCTGGGGTATTTTGACTGGAGCAGGAAAATTGTCGGAAGAGGAGAAAAAATCGAACTGACCGATGATGTTGAAGCCGATATGAAAAGGATTCGTCAATGGTATAAAGATAAGGGAGTGGCCGGAAAGTTCCCCGACCTGTTTACTACCGGAAGTGATTTAAAATAAATCATTACATTTAGTTAATTTTTTTTAAAACCCCTGTTATGGAATATCCACATTTTGAAACATTGAGAGATTTGTTTTTTTACAGTACGGAAAAATTCAAATCGAATGTCTCTTTTGCCTATATTGACGGTGAAACTGACACCTATGGTTCTTTGAGAGAAAAGGCCGAAAAGATATCGGAGATTCTTACATCGTCAGGAGTAAATTCACAAGATAAAGTAGCCCTTTATTCTCAAAATATGCCCAATTGGCCGGCTGCCTACTTTGCAGTAACAGCTTATGGCAGAGTTATAGTTCCGATTCTACCGGACTTTTCCGGAATTGAGACCGAAAATATTATTAAGCATTCGGAATCTAAAGCTTTAATAATCTCTCAAAGGCTCTTTGAGAAAGTTTCTAAGGAGCTTATGCAGGAACTTAATGTTGTAATCGATATTGATACATTAAACATTATTTATCAAAAGCAAACCGAAAACTGCGAGGTAATTATTCCTCCTGTTACCGAAGATCTTGCAACAATTATCTACACATCCGGAACCACAGGTAATTCAAAAGGGGTAATGTTAACGCATAGAAATCTATGTCGTCATCTGGATTCTGCAAGTACAATGAGACCAGGATTTGACTGGGACGTGTGGCTCTCGGTTTTACCGTTGTCTCATACTCTTGAATCGAGTCTGTGCATGTTGTTGCCTATTCTTTCGGGCTCTAAAGTTTATTACATCGAAAAGGTACCTACTCCCACAATTTTGATGGATGCTTTAAAAAAAGTAAGACCCACAACAATGTTGGTTGTTCCATTGATTATTGAGAAAATTTATAAGGCAGGTATAGCTCCTAAATTCAATTCGGGTAAACTTATTAAGCTGATATACTCCACTACACCCGGCCGAAAATTTCTCAACAGAATGGCAGGTAAGAAACTTTTTGAAAAGTTTGGAGGCAGAATGAGGTTTTTCGGGATTGGAGGTGCAAAGCTTGACTTCACTGTCGAAAGGTTTCTGAGCGAAGCAAAATTTCCCTATGCAATAGGTTACGGACTTACTGAAACCGCTCCATTACTGGCAGGAGCAATAGGCAAAGACCGAAAATTGCAATCTACCGGTAAAATAGTCACAGGAATGGACGTAAAAATTAATAATCCTGACCCTACAACCGGAATAGGTGAGATTGTAGCAAAAGGAGCCAATGTAATGGTGGGCTACTATAAAAATCCCGAAGCTACAAAAGAGGCATTCACCGAAGACGGCTGGTTCAGAACTAAAGATTTGGGAATATTTGACAATGATAAGATGTTGTTCATTAAAGGTCGCCTCTCAAATATGATTTTGGGTCCAAGCGGCGAAAATATTTACCCGGAACAAATTGAAGATGTCATTAATAGTCACGAATTGGTTGCCGAATCGATTGTGACTGAAGATAAAGGCAGATTAGTTGCACTCGTTCATTTCGATGAAACAAA
Organism: uncultured Muribaculaceae bacterium; assembly: GCA_964581375.1. Classification (GTDB taxonomy): domain Bacteria; phylum Bacteroidota; class Bacteroidia; order Bacteroidales; family UBA932; genus JAFIHK01. The sequence goes on along the minus strand of CAZOOH010000206.1, from coordinate 430 downwards.
AATCAAAGAAATTTTTGATGAGCGAGACAGAATGGTTGAGACATATCAGGAAAAAATTGAAAGGCTTCTTAAACTTTATGAAGAAAAAGTTGACTTAGTTCAAAAGAGTCTTTATTCTAAAAAAGACGAACTTCTCGAAATTATCCAAAAAAAGAAAGAAGATACAATAAAGATGTATAACGAGAAGAAAGATGAAGCAACAAAAATCTTTAATGAAAAGATTGAAAAACTCAAGAAAGATGTTCACGCTTATGTAAACGAAAGAGTAAATAAATCTTCAAAGATTTCTTCGGTCGAGCATCATCCTGAGCAATTTGAGAAAACTGCCACTCAAAAAATTAAACGTTACAAATATTCAAAAAAGAAATAGGTTATTCGATATAACCTATTTCTTAAAATTGATATCTATACGACCTGTATAAACACCGTG
>CAZOOH010000205.1:0-3992 GCA_964581375.1 uncultured Muribaculaceae bacterium | reverse complement strand
CCTTTGTGTGCAACTAATTCCAACTCCTCTAGATCTTCATCGTGTTTGTATATCCAAACACAATCGACCCCCTCTATTTTAAGTGTGTAAGATATTACTTGCTCAAGAGCCTGGTCTATGGTAGCTGTAGCTGCTAGAGAGAATCCCAAATCCTTGTAAATCTTTACAAGCTCCTCCTGACTGTGCTTTTTCCCGAATCCATTTCCAAAGATCGAACCCAATATATTCAGTAGAAATATATCCTCTTCTTCCCATTTCTTCTCCGTTTCAACCGAATCAAAACCAACGAATCCTATCAGCTCGTTTGTAGCAAGCAACGGAATCACCAGAAGCGACTGTATGCTTTGCGCCTCTAGGCTCTCTCTTTCGAGGTTTGCTTCGGGCGGCATCTCTGATACTTTTGGGATATGAATTATCTGGAACGTACTCAATTTTGACATCCACCATGGAATATATTCTACAGGTATATCCTGCAGATTATCTATCTGTGGCTCGATTCCTTTGCGGCACCATTCGTGAGAATTGCTGCAGCTCATTTTATCTTCGTCGAAAAGGAAGATATAACTTCTGTCTACCCCGGCGAATTCTCCCACCTGTCTTAGTGCTGCATCTATTTTGAAATCGAGTTCTGAGAGGTCCAGTAGAACAAACTCCCTCGATATTTCCGATATTATCTTCTCCAATTGCAGTCTGCGGCCCATAGCCGTCTCATAATCTTTCTTCGACTCCAGCTCTTTATTCAATATCAAAATCTGCTGCTCAGCCTCTTTTCTTTGCAAATTCATCTGCCTCACAGCCTCATCCTTATCCTCTTTCAATCTCTCAATAATGTCCTTATACTTTTCAACTCCCCCGGGCTTCCCGAGGCTGTCGCCATTAATTTTTGTCATAATATTTATTCTTAACGACCGTATAAAATACCCTGTATTTTCAAGTATTTTTTGTACAATTTTAGAATTACGCTCTAATTCACATTCACAGCTTCGCCCGGTGAGTCCCATTGACGGGACCTGGCAGATGGCTTCAATATTCGAGATATTGAGTAACAAACTTACTCAATTATTGGAATAAATCAAAGTAAAAGGCGTAAAATTTTTAGGGGAATTTTTAATACTTTGCCGTATCAGTCTAATTGTTCAAAGACTGAGTTGTGGCTTATGTATTCGGGGATAAGATTTTTCAGCAGTTTTACGATTACAAATGTGCTTCCGTTTGTTTGCGATGCCTCTATGAGTTTGCTTATTTTTGGGTCAACCTCTTTATAATCGTAGGTTCGCACTTTTGCAATCATAATCTTTTTGTTGGCTGTCTGGATTGTGTTTTCGGAGTTGGCAAGAAGCTCTTCGTAGAGTTTTTCGCCGGGACGCAGCCCTGTTTCGTGTATTTCGATGTCTCTGCCGGGCTTCTTGCCTGCCAGTCGTATCATCTTCTCGGCAAGGTCGTATATCTTAACCGGTTCGCCCATGTCGAAGATATATATCTGCCCGCCTGTACCTGTACAACTTGCCTCCAATACGAGGCTGCAAGCTTCGGGTATTGTCATGAAGTAGCGGGTAATATCTCTGTGTGTGACTGTAACGGGGCCGCCGTTTTCGATTTGTCTTTTGAAAAGCGGCACAACTGAGCCGTTGGAACCCAGTACGTTACCAAAACGCGTAGTAACGAACTGGGTAGGATTTTGGACTCCTTCGGCCAGCAACCTGTTGTTAAGGGTTTGTATATAGATTTCGGATGCTCGTTTTGTTGCTCCCATCACGTTGGTGGGGTTTACTGCTTTGTCGGTCGAAACCATTATAAATTTCTCGACTCCGAACTCAACTGAAAGATCGGCAAGGTTTTTTGTTCCTCCTATATTGTTGAATATGGCCACTGCGGGTTGGAGTTCTATAAGTGGAACGTGTTTGTAGGCGGCGGCGTGGTAAACAATGTTGGGACGGTATTTTTCGAAAAAGCCGAACATTGTCTTTTTGTTGGTAACGTTGCCTATTAGTGGTATGAGTTCGCTGCTGCCGAGCGACTTTTTCATTTCGAACCAGAGTTCATACATAGGCGATTCTGCTTCGTCAATTACTACAATTCTTGCGCAGTTGAGCTGGCATAGCTGGCGGACTATCTCGGAACCGATTGAACCGGCACCGCCTGTAACTAAAACTGTTTTGTTCTTGAATTTGTCTTTGTGTTCGCTCTTATCGAGGTAAATAACATCTCTCCAAAGCAGGTCATCGATTTTGATTCTGTCTATTCTTGGCACTACGCTCTCTTTTTCGGAGTCGTCGAATTTTTCGAATGAATTTACTACCAGAATTTCAATTGAGTCAGCTATGCAGTTATCGAAGAATGTTTTAGGGGTAGATTTGATTTGACTCCTGTATATAAGGAGTGTCTCTGCTCCGAATGTAGCGGAATATTTGCGCAGACCGTTGGAGCCGTTAATTATCTGCAAACCTCCGAGGCTTTTGCCTGCTGCATTATTGTTGAAGGTTACATAGGCTACCGGCTCAAATATGGAGTTTGAATCCGAGAGAATGGAAGATGTAAGCAGAAGTGAGTCGTAATCGGAGCCTAGAATGTATACTCTCTTTTTATTGCTTGTTCTGTATATGTCTTGCCTGTATGCTCCCAGTTTGAAGTATTCGAACACGGCTCTTATCGAGAACCTGAACAGTATTTGGAATGTAAATGTTATTGCCGCAAATATGGGTGGAACCCAGTAGTTGAAGTGTGGAAAAAGATTTTTGTCGAAATCTTGTCCGTTTAAAATAAAGGTATTCCAAACGAAACTTATGATTTCGAATGAGATGAGGACGAGTATTGTGGAGTAGCCCACTCTGCGTAAATCGTTGAGCGACGTAAACCTGACTACACTGTGGTATGTCTTGTAAATAACCGATGACGCCAGATACAAAAACAGGACAATAACTAATTTAAGGACGAAGAAGCCCGATTGATGGTGGCCAATTGAATCCCTGAAAATCCAAAGTAGTGTGTATGAGGATGCTACAATAAACAAATCGATAAAAAGTATGATCCAGCGTGGGACATAGCTTTTTAGGTTCGAATTGAGGAATTCGTTTATTTGGTGCAGAAGTTTTTTCATTATGCGAATTTAAGTAAAAAAAGTGTTCTTTCAATTGGAAATTTTTACACCAATTATTTACAATTAATGAAAACTTAATAATAGTATAGTTCTTCTGTTACACTTTTTTTAAACAATTATTTATAATAATTTGAAACTTAACTGTTTCTTAACGCTTCTTTTTTTAATTTACTAGATTGCAAATAGTTAATGTTTTTGTGAACATTGAGTTGCTCAAAATGTTAATACTAGAGCTATTTTTGTGAATTGGGGAAAAAATTGAATAATGAAATCGGATAATCATATTACTGTCGAAAACGATAAATCGTGGATTAAAACTTTTGCTTTTATTTGGTCGGGGCAACTCTTTTCGACTCTGAGCAGCCAGGTGGTTACGTTCTCGGTAATTTTTTGGCTTAGTATTAAGACTGGGTCGGCCGGTGTGCTTGCTTTGGGCACTTTGAGTTCGATGTTGCCGAACCTCATTCTGGGTTTTTTCACGGGGGTTTTGGTCGATCGCTGGGACAGGAAACGGACCATGATTGTGGCCGACCTCTATGTTGCGGCTGTTACACTTGTGATTATTGTGCTCATTTGGGCGGGCGATGTTCATATCGGGTATCTCTATGCGATGCTGGCTTTGCGGAGTGTGGGTAGTGCATTTCATGTTCCGGCTATGGAGGCTTCGGTGCCTCTGCTTGCTCCTAAGGATAAGCTGATGCGTGTTGCAGGGGTCGACAATATGATTTTCTCTGTGAGTACAATCGCATCGCCCGCCCTGGCCGCTCTCTTCATCAGCCTCTTCGACATCTCCCGCGTCCTGTGGTTCGACATAATCGGTGCCCTAATCGCCTGCACCTCCCTCCTCTTCGTCCACATTCCAAACCCATGGGATGCTCCCGGCGAGGCAGATGCT
>CAZOOH010000204.1:0-3995 GCA_964581375.1 uncultured Muribaculaceae bacterium | reverse complement strand
GGACCGCCAACGGAAAGGTCTTGATAATGTAAATTATCAAGACCTTTTTTCTTTTATGCACCTGTGAATCCCCTTGAATTGCCCGATTGAGTTTTGTAAAAGAACTGATAGGGTAGAGAACGCGCTTTATCCAATTTCTGACAAAAGTATCATGAAAGTGCGGTTATAATCATATCTATATTGAATAATTCCAACGCTAGTACATATAATAGCTAATATTTGGTGGATTAAGGCAATATTGTTTTGTTTAATTTGGTGCATAGCGGCAATATAAGCGTAAATATTTGGTGGAGGTATGAAATTTATATACTTTTGCATTATCATATAGACAGAAATATGGAAAAAGAACCAAAGATAATGTTCCGACGTAAGATATACGACCGTATGCTGCAGTGGAAGCAACAACGGGATGGCCAGTCAGCTTTACTGATCCAAGGAGCTAGACGAATAGGTAAATCTACACTGGTAGAGGAGTTTGCACAAAACGAGTACAAATCATATATTCTAATCGATTTTGCGTTTGCTCCGAAAGAGGTTCATGATTTGTTTAAGGACATCTCGAATCTGAATTACATTTTTCTCCAACTCCAGCTGATGTATGGCGTACAACTTTATGATAGAGAGTCGGTTATTATCTTCGATGAGGTTCAGAAACAGCCGTTAGCCCGCCAAGCAATAAAGATGTTGGTGAAAGATCACCGTTATGATTATATAGAAACTGGGTCACTCATTTCTGTTCGCTCAACAAGTGAAAAAATATTGATTCCTAGCGAAGAAACGAAGGTGGATATGTTCCCTATGGATTATGAGGAGTTCCGTTGGGCAATGGGCGACACTGCCACGATTCCACTCCTACGTCAGGCTTTCGAACAAAGGATTCCATTGGGAGATGCTGTTCATCGCAGGATGATGCGTGACTTCCGCCTTTATATGTTAGTTGGCGGAATGCCACAGGCTGTTGCAGAGTACTTAAAGACGAATAATTTGGCAGCAGTGGACTCTGTGAAACGTGATATTGTATCGCTTTACATTGAGGATTTGAACAAAATAGACCCATCCGGGCGTGCTTCAAGAATGTATCAGTTCATTCCGGCTCAGTTGAGCAAGAATGCTTCTCGTTACCAGGTAGGAGCAGTAATTGATGGAGAGAAACCCGACCGGGTGGCTGGCATCGTAAAGAAAATGGCAGATTCAATGACTACCAATGTTGCTTACCACTCTAATGATCCGAATGTGGGTCTCGCACTTACTGCCGATTTTGAGCGATATAAGATGTACGCCAGCGACACGGGATTGTTCATCACACTTGCTTTCATGGACAAGGATTTTATAGATAACGTGATTTACACGAAGTTACTGAATGATAAACTGAGCACAAATCTCGGTTATGTTTATGAAAACATGATTGCACAGATGCTTAAGGCAGCAGGCAAGGAGTTATACTATCACACAATACCTTATCAGGAAGGTAAGAAGTTCTACGAGGTAGATTTTGTTCTAGCCGACCAGTTCAAGGTTTCCCCAATCGAAGTGAAATCTTCAGGATACAAGAGCCATGCTTCACTTGATGAATTTTGCAGAAAATATTCCGACCGTATTCAGAATAAGTATTTGATTTATACCAAAGATTTGCAGAAAGAACAGAGTGTGTTGCATCTACCAGTGTATATGACGATGTTTCTGTAAGATACAAATAAATTTGAACAGACGTTCGTAGATATATTCAAAGGCTGGTCAGCAAAATATCGAAAAAAATGATATCTTCGATGTTTTCTGTACCAACATTAATATCGTGAATGCATCGGTTGATAGGTTTGGTCAGATTGTGAATGAAGAAGACACATTTTAAGGTTTACCGTAAACAATATTCTAATTGTTATGACAAAATCTTTATTAAATAAAATTCCGCATAGTTTTCATTGTTCATATATAACTAACAAATGGATGAATGGAAAAGTCGGCGAAATTGTTGATATCATCGGAGATGGTAGCTATCGTTTTGTGGATTATGTTATAGAAGGGGATGTTATTAGGAAATTTCATATTTCTAAAGAAGAAGAACTGAGTTGTCCTGTTATTGCATCAGGAATAGTGGGTTATTGGCTTCATAATAGAGACAAATTTACTATAAAACCCTTATTTGAAAGCTACTTTTCTATGAAGATGTCCCAATATGAAAAGGAACATGAGAATGACAATGATGTTTGGAATAGAGATTTGGAGAAGGAGTTTGCTTTGCACTACCATATTCCAACAGAGAAGAAGGCCATTCATTCATCAGAAGCAATTTTTGAATTTTTAACAGAAGAGGATGCTCAGAAAATTAGAAATATAACAAAGAACTACCTTAAGTTTATTCGATTCAAACTTAGGTTGCTCTACCCACCTCAATATGCGAGTAATAGAGTAATTGAAGATACTTTTTTCTCAGCTTATGACAATGGTGGCGGTGCTTATGAATGTATGGATTGGTTCAGGATAGAATATGATTTACCATATATGGGGAATCATTGGGGAAGCGGAAAAAACAAGAAATCGCAACTCTGCGGTAGAATGAAGGTGTGGCATGAAGTCGATGCTCCTGCATTTATTCAGGAAGAGTTTGAGGATTTTGATGAAAGAGTACTCATGTATTCCAATGGAGGAATGATGGATGAAATTAACGAGAACTTAAAGATTTGTCAAACTCGAGAAGATAGAATTAGGTATATTATATCTCTTCTACAACCATTTAAAAGTTTTGCCGACGCATTCTATCCTAAAACAAGGATTAATGAACGCAAAAAAACAATAGAACAAGACAAAAAATGGAGAGCTGATTATGAGACGATGCCTGAGGATACCAAAGATCAAAGGACAGGTGAATCCATTCATCCCCAAAGGTAAATTGAGGCTATTGATAAAAGTATCGAGAGATATCAAAAGGATATAGAATATTGGGAGGGCGTCCAAGACAGGTTCTATTGGTTCGCTCAACATGGTTTGACTGGTGAGTTTACTAAAGAGGAAAACTCTGATATGTGTACCTATCTCGGTCATTGGTGGAGCTTGATGATTACATTTTCGAGAAGACTAGCTGCTCTGGCATTGACCTATGGTATCAAATTGATGGATATACAAGAAGAATGTGGTATTTATTTGAATTGGCACTTCATGATATCAGATTATGTTGATGAGAAGTTTATATTATCGCCTAAACATGCTCGAAAGCTATTAGATGAGATCGAATCAAAGAATACTAATATAGAAGTAAATAAAAGAGGTAATACAGACAAAGAAGTACAGGAAGATAATGTACAAGTGTTTATGGAACATCACAATATTGTTTCTACACCTATCTATATTTCATATAATTGGCAAAGTGGCGAAGAGATTGTAAAACAATTGTGCAGTGCATTAGATAAAGCAACAATCAAATATGCTATCGATAAAGAGGACTGTCTTTATCGAAAGAGTATTCGTGAATTCGAGAATCAACTTGGCAGTGCAGACATGATTATATCTGTAATCACCGACGAATATCTAAAGTCTTGTCAATGTATGAGAGAGCTTGCATTAATATCTAAAAAAGGAATGATTGATATACGTCTTTTCCCGATAGTTAATTTGGCAAATCGAGATGTAACAGTATTTGCGCAATATAGACAATATTGGTTTGACGAATTAAAAAAATATGATACTATTGACAATTCACCAGGTAATGATGGTCCTGTTTTAGAAGTAAAACAAGATATAAATCTTATCATAAATGAATTTTCTAATATTTGGGACTATATAAAGCATATGAACACCCCATCATGGGAAATACTATCCCAAAATGATTGCAAGTTAATCATTGATGAAATTTTGGAAAGAATAAATCAGAGAAAGTATAACATGAATGAAAATGCCATCGAATCTACATTATTGAGTAAACGAAACTTGAATTTGCAAAAATGAACTGTCATCTGTCATTTTATGTGCCGGAACCCTTTGTGGGCCTGTGTTTCGGGTAT
>CAZOOH010000203.1:0-4000 GCA_964581375.1 uncultured Muribaculaceae bacterium | reverse complement strand
TCGAGTACGGCAGATACTTGTTTGAGTTCCCCAGCCTTGTAATATTTTGTGTCAAGAGCTTTGTCCGAATTTTTAACCAGGAACGATTTTAGATTCGTAGCAGTTACAAATTCAGGCATCACTTTTTCGATATCGCCTTTAGCAAGATTTTTATCTTCTTCCGAAGGAACAACTGAATAAACTACATATTCAATATCTCTGCTGGCTTTTTGTTCAAAATCATTTTTATGTAAATCATAATACTTTTTGATTTCGGCAGATTTTATTGTAATAGTAGTATCATTAATCATTCCATAAGGCTGCATAATAAATGAGACATCAGAAGTTATATTATTCTCCTCAATACTCCTTCTCATTTGAACAGGATTCAAAACATTACTTTTCGAAAGAAGCGAAATATATTTCGAATACATCTGCTCATTCATAATGTTCTTTTCCAGGTAATCCCAGTAAATTGCAACATTTCCTGTATTGTCCTGAGGAATTGCTTTAATGAGGTCAACAACCCTGTTTTTGTCAAATTTTCCATCCTCACCGGCAAAAGTCTGATCTCTTGCCAAAACCGGAGAAATTGACGATCCTTGAGTAAGGTCATACATTTCGTCATCACCTACGGCAATGCCTGCCTTTTTCATTTGAGGCAAAAGAACCTCTTCATTTAAAAAATCCTGCCAGGCACTTTGGTAAACCATCTCCTGAGCTTGTTCATCAAGTGACGATGAATTTGTCATCATTTGCTGAAGCTTAGAGTAATAATCTGCCTTTTTCTGAAAATCCTGGTATGATATCTTGTTTCCGTTCATCTCTCCAACATCATATTTTGAAGAGAACATAGAAACAGCCGATCGTAATGTATCTGCGTCAACTACAAATGAAATTAGTGCAATCCCGATTAAAACCGAGATAAAAATTCCCATTTTGACGCGTATCTTCTCAAGAACTGCCATTGTTTTATCTTTTATTAGTTATTTTTCATATGAACCGCGAAGATAATAAAAAAATAGTCATCAGAAACACATATTACTCTAATATTCTAATATGGACACTGGCTATACTGTTGTTCCTGATTTTTAAAACCTTCAGTCTGTAACCCTCAATGTTAAAAATTTCTCCTTCCGTTGGTATATTTTCCTTAATAAAAGTTATATAGCCGCCAAGAGTTTCATACTCTTCCCCCTCCGGCAGATTCAGACCATACTCCTTATTTAAATACTTTATTTCCAATCTACCCGAAAATACGAATTCTGAATCGCTCACCACTCTCTCTTGAAGCTCCTCTTTATCTAATTCATCCTTAATTTCACCAAAAATTTCTTCAATTAAATCTTCTAAAGTGACAATACCGGAAGTTCCCCCATACTCATCTAAAATTACGCAAATAGAACTCTTCGCTTTTATCATTCTGGAAAGCAAATCCTTGGCACTCATCTCCTCAGGAAAGTACTCAACCTTCCTTAACATCGATTTTACAGTTCCACCCTTACCGTTCAGAAGATCCTTAGTATGAATGTATCCGATAATTTTATCAATGCTCCCTTCATAGACAAGAATCCTTGAAAATTTAGTTTCAATAAATTTATTTAAAACCTCCTCAGTCGAAGAATCCGACTTAACAGCACAGATTTCGGTTCTTGGAATAAGGCACTCCCTTAGTTTTACCTCCGGCAGATTCAGAACATTTTTAAAAATTTCCATCTCCTCATTCTCAAGACTTTCTTCCTCAACCCCGGTTATCTCATTATTTTCTGAATAGTTAAATTTTTTGTTAAAAGTAAATTTCCTAAAAAACAAAAAGTTCAACATAACAGGCCAATACATTTTCTCAACAAAAAAACCTGGAATAAACAGAGCAATTATACGGGGAAGTATCTCATTTGCAATCAACAAGCAAATAAAAACCAATAAAACAGACACAACTGAAGGCCCGAATAAAATAATTGCACAAATTATAAAGATAAAGCCAAAAAGATATTTCCCTTTAGAAATACTTCTATTGTAAAGTTCTCTGTTTTTAAAAAAGAAATTAATCGTATCAGGGTACTTCTCTCCCTCCCTGCTGTCCAGCTCCACAATGAATCTGTTTACCGCTCTCAACGAAAAATCAAATGTCGAAAGTAAAAAACCTGTCACTACTGAGATTCCGGCTAAACAAACAAGAAGAACACTCATTTTATTTAGATTTCTTTGGAATTAAAGGACCTATAAAATTTACGGTATCAATGTAAGCAATTTCTGTCGAATCCCTTTGCACTACACCATAACTGTCAAACGGATTAAGAATAATTGCATTTCTTGCCATTTCATCTGACTCCATTCCATAGCCCTGCATAAAAAGATCAGGAGATTGCAATCTTACAAGACAATTAGTGTAAATTTTCTTATTAGCCCTGTCCCAGTACAAAGTATCCGTTTCCATAGTCTCCCCCTTTATGTAGTTCTTAACTACTACGTTTCCATATGCTTTCCACTTTTCATTCTTGCCCAACGTATAATGGATGGCAACTTTTGCATTCATTTCAGTCTCCAGCATTCCGTCAGGAGTATAAGCTTTTACATTAATTCCCTTCGGAAATATATCATATGGCTCCGTAAGCTTTTCATACCTCTCCATCAACGGGGCTGTCATTCTCATCCGTGGAAGCCCCTTCTCGGACTGTTGAACCGACATGTTCTCAATAATTTGAGTCGGCGTTTTAGAGGAGCTTACAAAATCATCCGATTTCGAGAGCTTGTCCTTACATGAAAAAACGACAGTAGCAACAACAACCGTCATTGCTACCATCTTTATTTTTTGAAAACAGATTCTTTTTCTCTTTAGTATCATTTATTTACGTGTTCTCACAGTCGTTGTCTCACGGAAACCTCCGCAAGTTACAGTATAAGAGGCACCATCAAGAATATCCGACATAAATGCATCCTCTTGAAGAGGGAAATATTGGCGATACGAAGCAATCAACTTATCGGCGTCCTCAGCAAGTTTTGGATCTGCGTTTTTAGCTTTAATTAAATAGTCAACCGCAACCCAGAAATTTGCACGTGAAGAAATATCATCACCACCACATTTGATAGTAGCCCATACAGAAGCGATAAGCATATTAACTTCACCCGATAAAGCAGGATTCTTTTGAGCGGCAAGCTTTGCACTCTCAACAGCTTTAACATTATTTTTTACAATTTTGAAATAGAACTTGCCCATTTCAAGCAGATAATCGGCAGCTTCTGTTTCAGTTGTTTGAGGACTGTCGATAGCTTGTTGTAAAAATTTCAATGCCTCAATGTTCATGTCCTTAGCAACATAAAGTTTAAACAGATAATAAGATGTTTTTGCAGATGGTTCAATCTTGTTCAAACTCTCAACAGCCTTTGCGAATAAATCCTCTTTATTGCAACCGCCTCTTTCCAGCAAATAAACAACTCTTGATACATAATCCTTATCCGTTTTATTAGCTTCGAATGTAGGAGTATAAAGAGCAACAATGTTTTCGCATGAAGCAACTCCACTGTTAGCAAACAGACTTTCAAAGTCGCCTTTTGTATCAGCTGCCTGTTTCTTTATTTCGGCATTTTGAGATTGGTCTAAAACTTTAAAAATTGAAGAACCCTTTGTATAGAAATCCATTACAACGTCAGGAGTAAACACCTTATCTTGATACAATTTAACAGCTTTTTGCAGCCCAATTACAAGAATTGCAGGATCAATCGCTTCTCCTGAGATTTCAATTGCTTTATTACATTCCGCAAATACACTTTTCGCATCGACATCATAAAAATTCATGTCGAAAACTTTGTTGGCTTGAGCCGTAATAGTATATTTAGGGAAATACTGTTTTCTCATTTCGTGCATCATCATAAGCGAATCAATTAACTCTTTCTTACGTTGTGCAGAATTTGAGGGATTATTTAGAAAAAATTTTAAAATCTTTTGTCCGTCAATCCACATGTATTGGCTTGAACCCGGAGGGCAATATTTTAGTGCCTCTTTCCAATTAGGATAAGCCTC
>CAZOOH010000202.1:0-4028 GCA_964581375.1 uncultured Muribaculaceae bacterium | reverse complement strand
GTCGTGAAGGTATTTGCGGTATGTGTTCTTTGTATATCAATGGTCGTCCTCATGGTCCGGACAGTGAAGTTACTACTTGTCAGCTTCACATGAGGAAGTTTAAAGATGGCGACACTATTACTATTGAACCTTGGCGATCGGCAGCGTTTCCAATTGTTAAAGATCTTGTTGTAAACAGAAGAGCTTTTGATCAAATATTACAGGCAGGTGGTTTTGTTTCTGTAAACACCGGTGGTGTTCCGGACGCAAACTCAATCCCTATTTCAAAAGAGAAGGCAGATGAAAGCATGGATGCCGCTGCATGTGTAGGCTGTGGAGCATGTGTTGCTACTTGTAAGAATGGTTCTGCAATGCTATTTGTTTCGGCAAGAGTAAGTTCTTTAGCTCTTTTACCTCAGGGTAAAATAGAAGCAGCTCGTCGTGCTAAAAATATGGTTGCTAAAATGGATGAACTTGGCTTCGGTTCTTGTACAAACACAAGAGCTTGTGAAATGGAGTGTCCTAAATCAATTTCAGTCGCACATATAGCGCGACTGAACAGAGAATTTTTGTTAGCAAAAATTAAAGATTAATATTTTACGGACTAATAGGTGTAGCTTCTATATGTAGCTACACCTAAAAAAGTCTGTATTAATGTTTGAAACAACTCCTGACTTGGGGTTGAAGAGGATAGAATACTGTACAATACCTCATCCATATAACTCTTAGGATAATATAGTTCAAGAGTTTCACCGTCGGTAGCACCGGCAAGTCCGTCGGGATATATCTCACTTTCTATAGTAAAATAAGTACCATCTAATTCATATGTTCCTGTTTCAGTAGAATTATCTTGGTATGTAAATGTAACATTTCCGTTCTCTTCGAAAGTAATACGTTTCATGAATTTAAGCGGTTCGGTTAGATCATCTTCATGATCTATAAGAAATTGAACAGCAGTGGGATTAGCAACACCAATGGAAGGATCGTAGCGAATTACATTATATACATAATTTGCATCCAGATTCCATGCCCCGGTAAGAACTATTGGCCCTTGTTCCTTGTTACAAGAAGTGGTTATTGACGCAACCAATAGAAGAAAAAAAAGTACTTTTGCTTTCATAATTTGTTGTGGATTTCTACATTCTACACAAAATTAATAAAAAGTGAATCATAAACCAGAATATTATGGAATCATTTATTATCGCTAACGGAATACCTGTTCACGTTTCAAAAGAAGGGAAAGGGGAGAAGGTTATTTTTTTTCTACATGGGTTTTTAGAAACGATGTATGTATGGGAAGGGTTTAAAGATTTATTCACGAAACATTTTACAATTCTATCTATTGATTTACCCGGTCATGGATTGTCGGGTACACATCCTGTATCAAATACTCTATTATTTATGTCCGATGTTTTGGCAGATGTTTTAAAGTATTATTCAATAGAAAAAACAACAATTATTGGCCACTCTATGGGTGGTTATCTTGGTGTAGAATTTGCTAAAATTTATCCCGATAAAGTAGATTCAATTATAATGCTTAATTCAACTCCTTTTGCAGATTCTTCCGAAAAGAGAGAGGAGAGATACAGAGAAATTGAATTGATAAAAGCCGGTAAATTATCTGCAATAGCATCAATAAGTTTACCTAAGATGTTCTCGCAGAGCAACGTTGTAAAGTTTCAAAATACAATAGATGAATTAATTGAGTTATGTGAAATTCACGAAAATGACGGCATCATTTCTTCTATTACAGGACTAACTCAAAGAGAGGATAATTTTGTTTTTCTTAAACGTTATCCCGGTCCTGTTCTCTTCATTTTCGGCCTTTATGACCGATTTATTTCCGAAGAGAGGGCAATGTTTATTTTAACCGAAATGAAAGATAAAAAGGGGGTAATTCTCAGTGAATCGGGGCATATATCTTTTGTGGAAGAGAGAGATAAAACTGCTGAATTAATTAATGACTTTTTAAATTAATTTCTTTACCACAAAAAGTTGTTAAAAGGATATCTTCCCGCATGAATTTCTGAAACCATTTTGTAAAGATCATTTCTTAATTTATCTATATTGGTTTTGTTTTTTGCCGATATAAATATCGAAGGATTATGCTCTTTACTCATCCAGGTATTTTTTAACTCTTCAATTGAGTAATTTTCAGGTTTCTTTTCTCCAATATCAAATTCATCCTGAGGAATATGATTATAGGCATCAATTTTGTTAAAAACCAGTAAAACAGGCTTGTTACCGGCTCCAATATCTAACAGCGTTTCGTTAACAACTTTTATTTGTTCCTCGAAATTTGGATGAGAAATATCTACGATATGAAGTAAAATATCAGATTCTCTAACTTCATCAAGGGTACTTTTAAATGATTCAACAAGCTGATGAGGAAGTTTTCTGATAAAGCCAACAGTATCGCTCAGCAAAAACGGGACGTTCTCAATAACAACTTTACGAACAGTAGTATCCAATGTGGCAAACAATTTGTTTTCGGCAAAAACATCACTTTTAGACAGTTGGTTCATAAGCGTACTTTTACCAACGTTAGTGTACCCAACTAGAGAAATTCTAACTAATGATCCACGATTCCCTCTTTGTGAGGACATTTGCTTATCAATTTTCTTCAACTGTTCTTTAAGCTTGCTAATCCGGTCCAAAATTATCCTTCTGTCAGTCTCTATCTGGCTCTCTCCAGGTCCCCTCATTCCTATACCCCCACGTTGTCTTTCAAGGTGAGTCCACATCCTTGTTAATCTTGGGAGTAAATACTGATACTGTGCAAGTTCTACCTGAGTTTTTGCGTATGCTGTCTTAGCTCTTTGAGCGAAGATATCTAATATTAAATTGGTTCTATCCAGTATTTTACATGAAAGAAATCTCTCAATATTTCTTAGTTGCGATGGGGTAAGCTCATCGTCAAATATTACAAGATTAATATCGTTTTCGGATATAAAATTTTTAATCTCCTCAAGTTTTCCGCTACCAATATATGTTTTAGGATTTGGTTTATCCATCTTCTGCAAAAACCTTTTACTACCTTCTGCACCTGCTGTTTCTGCTAAAAATTCCAATTCATCCAAATACTCAAATATTTTTCTCTCTTCGTCGTTTTGTCTAATTACTCCTACAAATACCGCTTTCTCCATAATCTTATAAATAAAAGGCTGTCCTTCATAAAAGACAGCCTTAATATCCTTAATAATTCTCTATTTACCTTAATTGGAATATAACAGGGAAGTTGTAACGTACTTTAACGGGTTTTCCACGTTGTCTACCGGGCTCCCATCTTGGTGAGCTTGAAATAACTCTGACAGCTTCTTTATCAAGAGAAGCATCAACTCCTCTGACAACTTTCACGTCAGATACAGATCCGTCAATATTCACTAAGAAAGAAACTGTAACACGTCCTTGAACACCATTTTCTTTTGCAAGATCAGGATAAATTAATCTCTCAAAAACCCATTTAGTAAAAGTGTTTTCATCACCTTTCATAAATTTAGGTTTATCTTCTACGATTGCAAATGGAATTTCTTCTTCTTCCACAACTTCTTCTTTTCCGCCTCCTTTGCTATAATCCTTTATATTAACCGCAATGTCTTTTCTGTCTTCAGAACTGAAGTCAACATTAGTAGTAATCTTCATGTTGTCGTCAACTATCTGAAACTGTTCTGAAATAACAGGAATTTTTGGCATTTCCGGAGGAGGAAGTTCCTGTTTTGTAATAGGAATCATCTCTTCTTCCAATACTGTCGCATTTTCTGATTCTAAAGTTGAGACACTTTTCTCATAAGTTCTATATTCAAAACCGGCAAATACAATCAGCAATGTGATAACCAGGCCAATTTCTCTGAATAGAAATTTTTTATTTTCTAAATCTGCTTTGGGTGTTTTTTTAATTTCCATAACTTAATTATGTGTGCAGTTACTAAAAGTATGTAAAAGTAATCAGAAATAATTATCTGACAAAAGAAATTGTTAATAAACTAATACAAAATCTTGTATAATGCAGATTAACAGGAAGATAAAATTTCGTTAAATTGTTAAAAACT
>CAZOOH010000201.1:0-4035 GCA_964581375.1 uncultured Muribaculaceae bacterium | reverse complement strand
ATAAACAATATAAGGAGGCAGTAAATATTGCTGTGAATATCAACAATACCGGGCTTGACGATGAAAGAAAAACAAGATTGAAATTTGTAATTGCCAAGTCAAGATTCATGACCGGAGAAAGAGCAACTGCTGTTTCATCATTGAAGGAGTTATCTAAAAATTATGCATCTGCCGAAGGTGCCGAAAGTAATTATCTGCTTATATTGAACGCTTTTGAAAGCGGTAACTTTAAAGAGGTCGAAAATTTGGTTTTTGCTTTTTCCGACACTAAAACTCCTCAAAAATACTGGTTGGCACGCAGCTATGTTGTATTGGGTGATTCTTATGTAGAGAGAGAGGAGTGGGAACAGGCGAAAGCTACTTTCAATTCGATTCTTGAATCATACAAGCCTGTAGGCAACGGCGACGATATTGCCGGATTAATTAAAACCAAGTTAAATAACATTAAGATTAAGTGATATGAAAATTTTTAAACTTACTATACTTTCTTTTGCGCTCTTAATGACATGTGCCTCTTTCGGACAAACTAAAATTGACCCTACTTTGGAGGTAAAGAGAGATTTTGACGGCAAAATTCAGGAGTTCTCAAAATCTAAACTGAATACTCAGATTCCCGACTCAGTCAGAAGTTTTAATAATAATATGGAGTATTCTATATTTAACAAACCTATAAAAGATTTATATGAATTCTCGCCACTTCCTTCGGCTCAGCTTGTAAGTACTGTCGGGAAAAAATTCCCGTTTTTCTATTCAAAATTCGGTATTGGTATGCCTGCTGCTCCGGAATTCGAACTGAGAGTCCAACCTAACGTGGGTCAAAAATCCTCTTTCTTGTTAAATTTTGACCACAATTCTTTTTTGGGTGATTTACCTCTTACCGTTGTCAGCGGAAACTCACTAAAATCAAGTGACTTTAAAGCTAATGCCCAGAATATGAAAAATAATCTGGGTATTAAATTCGGCCAATACTGGAGCAAGGGTCAGGTTACTCTTAACTTGGATTACAAAAAAGACTTTTACACATATTACGGTGTTAACCAAACACTTGTTGAGGACTTTCGACTTATAAACGGAGAATCTGATTTTGACATAAATAAACTCTCGGATCAGAAATTTATGCGCGACAGTCTATCTCATACTTATGAAAAGGTATCTGCTTTGATTAATCTGAAATCTACCAATCCTAACAAAGATGCATTCTACTATAATTTAATTGCCGGTATTAGTCTGTTGAGAGACAAACCTTCTCTGTTCAAAGATTTGAACGCTTTGCCTTTCAATGAGAAATATATAAATGTCTCTTTTTTAATGGGTCCTGCATTTACCGGACATCATAAATTCCAGCTCGGCGTTAACTATCAGGGAGCTTCAACTATTCATACAAATATATTTGACAGAGGAAATATTGAGATTTTTCCGGTCTATAAATTTGAATATAAGATTTTAAAATTAGATGCCTCTTTTAAGTACAACCACTACTTCAGTAATGAAATTGATACCGCTCGTTCTAATGTTTATCTTAAAGCTAACATTCAGGCTGAGGTTGTTAAAAATTATCTGTGGATGTTTGCCCGAGTAGATGGTGGTAATATATTTCATACATATCAAAAACAAATTGTTTCAAACCCATGGCTTAACCCTAATGTTCAACTATTTAGCACAAATATTCCATATAGTTTTCAAATCGGGTTAACAGGCCAGTTCAACCATAGGTTTACTTACAGCATTTACGGCGGCTATACAAAACTGGAGAAGAGTCCTTTCTATTACCACTCTTCTGATGTTCGTGAATGGTATGATTCTGATTCCAATCCATATCCTAACCCAAGGCATAATCTGCTTATGATAGGTTACTCCGACTACAGCAAAGTCAACTTTACAGGAGATTTTAACTGGAAATCGGAAGATTTTTATTCCGGATTGAATGTTTCCATAAACTCCTTCAAAACTGAAGACGATTCCAATGTTTATGATCAGGCTCCGGTGGAAATAGAGGGTTTTGCAAGATATAACTTCAGAGAAAGAATAATTGTGGGTGCGGAGTTACAGGTTAAAGGTAAACGATATGTAAAATTTGACACAGAAGATCTTACTCTGCCTGCATTTTCTAAAATTAATTTAGATGCAACTTATGTTTACGATAAAAATTTATCGTTTTATCTAAAACTTAACAATTTACTAAACACCAAAGAGTATACTTATTTGTTCTACAAGCAGATAGGAATTAATCTCGGCGTTGGAATTTCTCTAAAATTCTAATAATTTCAAGTTGGTTTTTATCCCTTTTTAATTAACTTTGTAATCTTGTAATTTAGAAAAAAAATGAAGGAAAACGAAGCTAATTTGAACGTTGGTCAGTATTCGGCCGAGAACATTCAGGTTCTGGAAGGATTGGAAGCGGTAAGAAAGAGACCCTCAATGTATATCGGAGATGTCGGATCGCGCGGTCTGCACCATTTGGTTTACGAAGTTGTAGATAACTCTATAGATGAGGCGCTTGGAGGTTATTGTACCGATATTGACGTCATTATTAATGAAGATAATTCAATATCTGTTGCCGATAACGGACGCGGGATTCCGGTTGATATGCACGAAAAAGAGGGCCGTTCAGCTCTCGAAGTAGTTCTTACCGTTTTACATGCCGGTGGTAAATTCAGTAAAGATTCATATAAAGTCTCAGGCGGTCTGCACGGTGTAGGTGTATCATGCGTAAATGCATTATCTTCTCACCTTACCGCAGAGGTGCACAGGGATGGAAAATTATACAAACAGGAGTACGAAAGTGGAAATCCTCTCTATTCTGTAATGGAGGTTGGCCCTTCGGAAAAGAGAGGAACAATTATTACGTTCAAACCTGACCAAGAAATTTTTACTCAAATTTCGGTGTTCAATTATGAAGTTCTTGCTGCTCGTTTAAGAGAATTAGCATTCTTGAACAAAGGTGTAAAATTGACCTTGACAGATTTAAGAAAACCGGAAGATGTAGAAAAACAAGAGGGCGAAGAAGTCACACCTGTTGCCGAAGTTTTTATTTCGGAAAACGGATTGCTGGATTTTGTAAAATATCTGGACGGGACTCGCGATAAACTTACCGAGAAACCTATTTATCTTGAGAGCGATAAAACCGGTATTCCTATCGAAATTGCAATGCAGTACAATTCGGGTTTCTCTGAGAATGTTCACTCTTATGTAAATAATATCAATACAATTGAAGGAGGAACACACCTTAGCGGATTCCGCAGAGGTCTCACCACAACCCTTAAAAATTATGCCGACAAAAACGGTCTGCTCTCTAAGCTTAAATTCGAAATTGATGCCTCTGACTTTAGAGAGGGTTTGACTGCAATCATATCGGTAAAGGTACAGGAACCGCAATTTGAAGGACAAACCAAGACAAAGCTTGGAAATTCAGAAGTTATGGCTGCTGTTTCTCAAGCAACTTCAATGGCACTTGATAACTATTTGGAAGAGAATCCTAAGGATGCAAAAAATATTGTAGATAAAGTTATCTTAGCTGCGACTGCTAGGCATGCTGCGAGAAAAGCAAGAGAGCTTGTGCAAAGGAAGACTGTTATGTCTGGTTCGGGACTGCCCGGTAAACTTGCCGACTGTTCTGACAGAGATCCGGAAAAATGTGAAATCTTCCTGGTTGAGGGAGATTCTGCGGGTGGAACAGCTAAGACCGGCCGTGACAGAAATTTTCAGGCCATACTGCCTTTAAGAGGTAAAATTCTGAATGTAGAAAAGGCAATGGAGCACAAAGTATTTGAGAGCGAAGAGATTCGTAATATTTACACTGCCTTGGGAGTTACAATTGGCACTGAAGACGACAGTAAAGCACTAAATATAAGCAAACTAAGATATCATAAGGTCGTAATTATGACCGATGCCGACGTTGACGGAAGCCATATTGCTACATTGATTCTTACATTCTTTTTCCGTTTTATGCAAGACCTTATCAAAAACTGATACATCTACATTGCAACGCCACCTCTCTATTTAATCAAAAAGGGTAAACAGGAGATGTACTGCTGG
>CAZOOH010000200.1:0-4046 GCA_964581375.1 uncultured Muribaculaceae bacterium | reverse complement strand
GGATTATAGAGTAATTGAAGTGAATGCTCGATTGAGTAGATCTTCTGCATTAGCCTCTAAAGCAACTGGTTATCCACTTGCATTTGTAGCGGCTAAATTAGGTTTAGGATACGGACTTTTCGATTTGAAAAACTCTGTTACAAAAACAACTCCTGCATTTTTTGAACCTGCATTAGACTACATTGTATGTAAAATTCCAAGATGGGATTTATCAAAATTCCACGGAGTTTCAAGAGAAATCGGGTCAAGTATGAAGAGTGTCGGAGAAGTTATGGCTATCGGCAGAACTTTTGAGGAGGCAATTCAAAAGGGCTTAAGAATGATTGGTCAAGGTGCTCACGGTTTCGTTGCAAACAAAGAAATATCTATTGACGACATTGATAAATCTTTAAAAGAACCAACTGATAACCGAATCTTTGTCATTGCAAATGCTCTTCAAAAAGGTTATACAGTTGATCAAATTCATGATTTAACAAAAATAGATAAGTGGTTCCTAGATAAACTCGTTAATATTGTAGAAACCTCAAATCAATTGTCTGACATTAATAAAGTTGAAGATTTAAGTTATAATTTACTTAAAACTGCCAAAATGCAAGGCTTTTCCGATTTCCAGTTGGGTAGATTGATTTATAAAGATTTACTGGATATGGACGAAGCATCTATGTTAATCAGAAATTTCAGAAAATCTTTTAACTTAGTTCCGGTTGTTAAGCAGATAGATACTTTGGCTGCCGAATTTCCTGCAATGACTAATTATTTATACTTAACATATAATGGAACTCATAATGATGTTAAATATTTAGGAGATAGAAAGTCGATTATTGTCTTAGGATCAGGAGCCTATCGTATTGGAAGCTCTGTAGAATTTGACTGGTGCAGTGTTAATGCTCTCCAAACTATTAAAAATTCAGGATGGAGAGGTGTAATGATTAATTATAATCCGGAAACTGTATCTACCGATTATGATATGTGTGACAGGCTTTACTTCGATGAACTTACTTTTGAAAGAGTAATGGACATTTATGAGCTTGAAAATCCCCATGGTATGATAGTTTCAGTAGGTGGGCAAATTCCTAATAATTTAGCTTTAAAACTGGATCGATCCGGTGTTAAATTACTTGGAACCAGCGCTAAAAGTATTGATAATGCCGAAGACAGACACAAATTTTCTTCAATGCTTGATAGATTAGATATTGATCAACCAAGGTGGAAAGAACTTTCATCGCTTGAAGATGTGAATGAATTTGTCGATGTAGTCGGTTATCCTGTATTGGTAAGACCATCTTATGTACTTTCGGGCGCTGCAATGAATGTTTGTTCAAATGACAGCGAATTGGAACAATTTTTAAAACTTGCTGCTAATGTATCTAAAAAACATCCTGTAGTTGTTTCTGAATTTATCCAAAATGCTAAAGAAATTGAAATAGATGCAGTTGCCGAAAACGGAAATATTGTGGCATATGCAATTTCGGAACATATTGAATTTGCAGGAGTTCATTCAGGTGATGCTACAATACAGTTCCCTCCCCAAAAACTTTATGTGGAAACAGCAAGAAGAATTAAGAAGATCGCACGAAAAATTGCAAAAGAGTTAGAAATAACAGGTCCTTTTAATATTCAATTTTTAGCAAAAGAGAATGATATTAAGGTAATTGAGTGTAATCTGAGAGCATCTAGAAGTTTTCCTTTTGTATCAAAAGTTCTTAAAATAAATTTCATTGAGATTGCAACTAAGGTTATGACGGGCGAAACTGTTACTCCTTTATCTCAAAGCGCTTTTGATTTGGAATATGTTGGTATAAAGGCATCTCAATTCTCATTTTCAAGGCTTCAAAAGGCAGATCCTGTCCTCGGTGTAGATATGGCTTCTACAGGAGAGGTTGGATGTATTGGAGACGATAGTAATGAAGCTGTTTTAAAATCGATGTTGTCGGTAGGTTATAAAATACCTGCGAAAAATATATTAATTTCTTCTGGAGATGCAAAACAAAAAGCTGATTTACTTGATGCTGCAAGGCTTTTAGTAAAAAATAACTATCAAATATTTGCAACTGGCGGCAGTCATAAGTATCTGATAGACAATGGCGTAGAGTCTAATCTTGTGTATTGGCCAAGCGAACAGAATATGGAGCCTCAGGCTCTAAAAATGCTTCAAGAGAAGAAGATAGATATGGTAATCAATATTCCGAAAAATCTTACACAATCTGAGTTAGATAATGGTTATAAGATAAGAAGAGCTTCTGTTGATTACAATATTCCGCTTATCACTAATACCCGTCTGGCATCAGCTTTTATTAACGCCTTCTGTTCGATTTCACAAGATGAGATCCAGATTAAGAGTTGGGATGAGTATATTTCCTAATTGAATTAATTTTATTCGGAGTCAAGAAGCTTTCGGGAATTTTCGTCATCGAGAGCTTCTACTCCCTTTAATCTTCTTTGAATTGCTTTAGTTCTTGTTCCGACTAGTTTGTCGATATCATCTAAACCTCCCTGAATATTTTTTTGTGCTTTTTGAAGAAGACCTCCAAATGTCTCAAATTCAGTTTTTACAGCTCCAAGCACACTCCAGACTTCACTACTCCTTTTCTCAATTGCAAGAGTTCTGAATCCCATTTGTAAACTATTCAGAATGGCCGCTAAAGTAGTCGGTCCCGTTACGATTATCTTAAATTTACTTTGTAACTCTTCTAATAATGCAGCTTTCCTCACGACTTCGGCATAAATACCCTCGAAAGGCAGGAACATTATAGCAAAATCAGTTGTAAAAGGGGGATCGATGTATTTTTCAGAAATATCTTTTGCCATTTTTTTAATGGTGTTATCCATATTTTTTTGCTCTTGTTCAATAAGATTTATATCGCCCGAATCATATGCATTCTGGAGAGTTTCGTATACATCTTTAGGGAATTTGGCATCTATTGGCAACCAAATATTTTTGATATTTTTGTCCTTTCCGGGCAGCTTGATTGCAAATTCTACTAAATCTCTGCTGCTGGATTTTGTTTTCACATTTGCTTCAAATTGGTCAGGTGCGAGAATCTGTTCAAGTAATAATGAAAGTTGTACCTCGCCTATTCCACCCCTCATTTTAACATTATTTAGAACCCTTTTTAAGCCCCCAACGTCCTGTGCTAATACCTGCATTTCGCCAAGTCCTTTTTGAACTTCTATAAGTTGTTTACCAACTGTTTCAAAGCTTTGACCTAATCTTTCACTTAAAGTCTTTTCTAACTTCTCTTCGACAGTAATTCTGATTTGCTCCAATCGTTTTTCGGTAGCAAGAATCAAATCATTTTGTTGCTTTTCAAATTGATTTAATTTCTCCTTTTGCATTTGCGTAAGCAGATTAATTCCTTTTTCAGAGGAATCCTGAAAATCTTTAACAGATTGAATCTGCCTATCGGAAAACTGTTTAAATTGGTCCGATATCTCCGATTTCAATAATGAAACATTTTTAGCAAATTCCTCTCTTGAAATCCTTGATTCTTCCCGGATAATATTTTCGGTTGAGTATTTTTGGTCACTGTTTTTGTTTCTGATTTGTGAAAAATTCAAGCTTACGATTGTAATTAACACGATCAATAAGATGGATATAATTATACAGAGGATCAGAATGAAAGTCATGGCCAAAAATTTAATTGAATACTATACAAATTAATAAAAAATCACCTACATTTGCAATAGTAAGAGCATATACTATCTATTATGATACTAAATAAACAGGTCGGAGTATTTTTGAATATAGTCCATTTCCGTTTTAAGCAGTATTTAAGTTCAATCTTTACAAAATACGGATTTGATTTAACTCCGGAACAATACCTTGTTATGGATACTCTCTGGGACGAAGGAGTTTTATCACAACAAGAGTTAGCCGACAAACTTAATAAAGATAAAAATTCGGTTACCAAGTTATTAGATGCTCTGGAAAAGAAAAATTTGATTAAACGCGTCCCGGATTCACAGGATAGAAGATTGAACATGATTCATTTCACGGATCACTCACTGACAATCAAAGACAGAATTACCGAAATTGCAATAGAAAC
>CAZOOH010000199.1:0-4047 GCA_964581375.1 uncultured Muribaculaceae bacterium | reverse complement strand
GGTATGCCTGCATACAAAACATATGGCAGACCATTAATTTATTTTGCCGCTTTTAAAAATCATATCGGATTATATGCTACACCTTCCGGACACGAAAAATTTGCAGATGAATTATCTGCATATAAAAAAGGTAAGGGATCGGTTCAATTTCCAACCGATGCTCCGATTCCTTATAATTTGATTAAAAGAATAGTCGAATTCAGAATTGAGGAGAATAGAAAAGAATACTCAAATCGGACCTAAATCAGCCCCGGAAGTTGCTATAGAAGTAAATGGTACGTTCAATTTTGGTAAAGATAAGTAAAGTTACATATAAAGTCTATACAGGAGAAAGTTGCGCAGGTGCTACATCATTTTAAATATAATTTTAATTAAAATTTTTTGCTCTTTACTTTTTGGGATTAATTGATTTATCGTCTTATATTTGAATAATCATGACCGTTTATTCGAATAATTATGAAAAAAATTGTTATTCTGACACTTTTGTTGATTCCTTTTTTTTCTTATGCTCAAAATCAGAAAGTTATTGACACTTCAAAAATATTTTTTCCCAAAAAAGAGGAGATAGTCAAACATCTGCCTTCAAAAAACTCTGTATGGGTGTTTATCCTTGCAGGTCAATCTAATATGGCCGGTCGAGGAGTAGTTGAACCTCTGGACACACTTCCGGACGCAAGAATATTCACATTAAATAAAAACTACGAATTTGTTCTTGCTAAAGAGCCGCTACATTTTTATGAACCTTCGAGAACTGGATTGGATTGTGGGTTATCATTCTCTAAGACATTACTGAAAAATGTTCCGGATTCAGTTTCAATTTTACTATTACCTGCAGCAGTCGGTGGAAGTACATCGAGACAATGGTTGGGTGATTCAATAAAGAGAGGAGTCAGATTATTGACAAATTTTAAAAAATGTGTCGAAATTGGAAAGAGAAATGGAATTATAAAGGGTATTCTTTGGCATCAAGGAGAGGGAGATGCAAATCCAGGGGATATAATTATGTATGAAGAGAGAATTACTAACCTTTTTAAATTATTTCGGCAGATATCGGAAAATAATTCTTTGCCAATATTAATTGGAGAACTTGGCACTTATTCGGGTAATGAAAATTGGACGAAAATTAATAAAATTATCCATAGTTATGTTATTAATGATTCTAACACTGCAGTTATTTTTACCGGTGATTTAAAGGAGAAGGGAGATAAAGAACACTTTGATTCTGAGGGTCAAAGAATTCTAGGTAAACGATTTGCCGATTGTTTTCTCAATTTTCTTAAATAAGATGTCTCCCACTTATTATTCTTTTTAAAAATTTATTTCTTACCTTGATGAATATATTGGTTTCAAGTTCAATTTCTTAATAAATTCTACCATGAAATACAGAAAATTTGCAAATACCGACATTCAGTTATCTTCTGTCGGGTTGGGTTGTATGTCCATGAGTCATGCATACGGAGTCAGGGACGATAATGAATCGCTGGCCACACTTAGTAAATCATTAGATTTAGGAATAAATTTTTGGGATACAGCCGATTTTTATGGTAATGGCGATAATGAATCATTAATTTCTAAGGTTTTAGTTCCAAACAGAAGTAAAGTCTTTATTGCCACAAAATTTGCAATGAGAGTTGATCCGGCAAATCCGGCACAACCTTATGTAGATGCTTCGCCTGCATATATGAAAATTGCTGTAGAAGCAAGTTTACGTCGCTTAAAAATTGAAACTATCGATCTTTTTTATGCTCATAGAATTGATCCTGTTGTCCCTGTCGAAGAGACGTTCGGAGCAATGAGCAGATTAGTCGAAGAGGGTAAAGTCCGTTTTTTGGGTCTTTCCGAAGCTTCGGCTGCTTCAATTAAGCGAGCTCACTCTGTACATCCGGTTTCTGCACTTCAAAGTGAATATTCATTATTAACCAGAGATGTTGAGAACGAAATTCTTCCACTATGTAAAGAACTTAATATAACTTTTGTACCATTTAGTCCATTGGCAAGAGGACTTATGACAAACACAATTAATAAACTTAGTGAAACTGACTGGAGAAATAATCTGCCACGTTTTGGAGGAGATTATTTTGACAATAACCAAAAACTTGCAGCTGCCTTTGCGCAGTTGGCAACAGAATTAAATTGTTCTCCTGCTCAACTTGCAATCGCCTGGGTACTTGCTCATGGTGAGCATATTATACCTATTCCCGGCACTAAAAAAAGAAAATATTTAGAAGATAATGCAGGTGCAGTGGATATTGTCCTTAAAGAATCCGATTTTAATGCGATAGACAATTTAATGAAGAGATTTCCTGATATAGGGCCGCGATATACTACCGGAATGGCTAAACAGGCAGGTCGTTAATTTAAATATATGAGAAATACAGTAATCTCAAGAAGATACTTAATTATTCCCCTAGTTATCGGTATTTTTTTTATACTGTTTTATATTATTTATGGAGATATTAAAAAGAGAGAAATTGAAGAGTTCAATAAAGTACAACTTTTAATTGCCGAAACTGCTTCTAAAGGAATATCATCATTTTTTAAAGATTACCAGGCAAGTATGATATTTCTATCTCAAATAAAGGATATTATTGAATTTAATTCAGATACACATTCCCTCTTAGAAAATTTTTATCAAAAAAACAGTGACTACATTGAGGCGATTACCAGGGTTGATTCTATAGGAAAAATATTATATACATTTCCCGAAGACAAAACTTTAATTGGTAAAGATATTTCAAATCAAAAACATGTACAGCAGGTTATTAAAACAAAGAAGCCTGTTGTAAGCGATGTTTTTTTATCGGTTCAGGGTTTTTATGCTATAGCAATGCATGTACCAATATTTAATAATAATAATTATGTTGGTTCACTTGCAATATTAATTTCCATTGATCAACTCGGGAAGTTATATCTTGAAAAAATTAAATTAAAAGGAACCGGAAACGCCTGGTTACTTAGTGAAAACGGTATTGAAATATTTTGTCCTGTAGAAAGACATACAGGTAATTCATATCTGACTAACACAAAATATAATGAATCTGCCGTAAAATTTAATGATATAATTAAGAAGAAGAGTACAGGTAATTGTAAATCGGTACATGAAATTATAATTACCAAAAAGGGAGAGGCGTTCGTTGAAAAATATATGGTATTTTACAGAATTCCAATCGGAAACACATACTGGACGATTGTAATGTCTTATAAAGAAGAGGATATCTATGATTCGCTCACAATTCTAAGAAACAGACTTTCACTTGTTTTTTTCCTGCTTATTGTACTAATGGCTTACTACTTTTTCTCAATTGCAAAAGTTAAAAAATTTATAAAAGAGGAGACTAAAAGAAAAGAGACAGAAAAAAGTTTAATTGAGAAAGAGAATAAATTGCATATTATTATAGAATCGGCAATGAACGGCTTTTGTCTGATAAATCTCAAAGGAGAAATTATTGATGTTAATGAAACTTATTGTAAGATGCTTGGTTATACAAAAAAAGAGTTTCGTTCAATGCAGATATCAGATATTGAGGACAATGCAAGTCCTGAAGATATTCCTAAATATATTCAGATTATTGTCAAAAAAGGGAAAGCAAAATTTGAATCGGTTCATAGAAAAAAAGATGGATCTTTACTAGAAGTAGAGGTGAGTGTTCAATATTTCGATTTTGGGATGGGAGAGTTGGTTACGTTTATACAAGATATTTCTGAAAGAAAAAGGTATGAAAAAGATTTATTTGAGGCAAAAGAGAGAGCCGAAATTAGTAATAAATTAAAATCTGCATTTCTTGCTAATATTAGTCATGAGATTAGAACGCCTATGAATGGCATATTAGGTTTTGCCGATTTATTGAAACAAAAAAATCTTTCAGGTGAAAAGCAACAGAAATATATTTCTGTTATTGAGAAGAGCGGCAACAGGATGCTAAATATAATCAACGATATTGTAGATATTTCCAAAATTGAATCTGGCCAAATGACAATTAACTTATCGGAGGTGAATGTAAACAAAATTTTAGAAGAGATTTACGAGTTTTTTAAACTTGAAGCTAA
>CAZOOH010000198.1:0-4057 GCA_964581375.1 uncultured Muribaculaceae bacterium | reverse complement strand
TGTTTCAGGAATTTTATAAAGTCGGAGGTTTTTATAACAACTGTTGCAGTATTGTCATTTGGGTGAAAAGAAATGAATTCGCTACTTTCAAGATTCTTGTCTATGTACAGAATAACATGATGTAAGTTGTCGTTTATGAGCCCGAAAGGTGATACCGAACCGGGTTTTAGACCGAGATATTTTTCCATCCTTTCGGCAGATGCAAAAGAGAGCTTCCCTTGATTTAGCCTCTTTTCCAGATCGTGAATTTTAAGTTCGCGACTACATTCGAAGATTACCAGATAATGCTGATTCCCCTTGTGATTTCTGAAGAAAAGATTTTTGCAGTGAGTTGCCGGTATTTTCTCCCAGTGTTCAGCAGCAATCTCAATTGTAGGCAGTGGCGGATGGGTATAAACCGTATATGGGATTTCAAGCTCATCGAGATATGATAATACCTCCTTATATTGTTCCATAGTTTAAAATGAAAAAGCCCGTAAATATAACGAGCTTTTTTTAACCATAAACATCTTTAAAAAACAAAAATTTATTCTTCAATTTTATAATAAAACAAGAATAGTTGTTTTTTATTAAATGCAGATTAAAAAATGATTAAAAAAGCATTAAAATTCGTTTTATGCTACCGAAGGTAGTGATATTGTGAATGTTGTACCTTGATTTATTTTTGAAGATACATAAATTTTTCCCCTGTGATTTTGAATAATCTGATTTGCGAGCTGCAAACCTATACCACTTCCCGGATATGTAATCACATTACTGCCTCTGTAAAATGGGTCAAAAATCTTATTAATCTCCTTTTCGGATATTCCTATTCCAGAATCTTGAAAAATTAAAATTATTGAGGATTCGCTGTTTTTTAAAGTTATGTTTACAGTGTGATTATCGGAGTATTTGCATGCGTTATCAACAATATTTGATATAGCTGTCTTTAATAGATATTCATCACCTTTTACTATCATTTGGTCAATCTCAGTGAGAGATTCTCCAATGTTGATATTAACATGATAATTGCTATTATATTTTTTTGTTTCTTCTCTTACCTGCCAAATAACCTCATCGATTCTTACCGCTTTGTTCAAATTGTCGAGATTTTCGGCACTTGTTCTGGCTATTAGCAACAACTGATTCGATAAAGTAATGAGCGAGGTAATATCTTCAAGTACCGATTCAAGTGCTACTTTATACTCTTTGCCTGAGCGCTCTTTCATAAGAATTACATCTATTTGTCCTTTTATCGAAGTAAGAGGTGTTCTCAATTCATGTGACGCATTTGAGATAAAGTCCTTTTGGACTAAAAAGGAAGATTCTAACCTTGACAACATCTTATTGAACGTTTTGGCAAGTTTTGCAATTTCATCGGTTCCGTTTCCCTCCGGCACTCTCAAATTCAGACTTGAAATTGAAATCTTTTCCACCCGGTATAAAACATCTGACATTGGCTTTAAAGCCCTTCCGGAATTAATCCATCCTGCTATGAAAAAGAGGATGAGACATAACAAATCTACAATTACCAAAATAAATATCAGGTTTTTCAATTTTAAAAAACCTTCAATATCGGTAGCTGCAGCAATAAAAATAAATTGTTCTCCTTTAATTTGGTATTTAAGTCCAAGGATGTCGTAGTTATTATAAGAAAATGTAGATTTTGTGTTACTTCTTATCCTGTTTATGAAATTATTATTCAGAAGAATCTCATTTTTATAGTCTGAGCTGAATAGAACTTCATTTAAATTGTTTAAAATAATGATTTTTTCATTATACAGATTAACTGTATTGTTCTTCTCGATTTTTTTAAGCAAATCAAGACCAATCTCGTCAACTTCAAGAAGTAATTTTGCTGTATTTATGGCTTTGTTTTCCAGACTGCCGTAGAAACTTGTTTTTCGATAACTGGCCGAAGAGAAGTATATTGCAAATGAGGCGATTAAAATAATTGCACCGCCAATGAGTAAAAACTGTAAAGTAAGACGTGTTCTGATTTGCATAAAGAGCTAGTTTTCCATTATATATCCAAGTCCTACTCTGGTTGTGATGTATTTTTTGTCATATCCTTTATCGATCTTTTTACGCAAGAAATTGACGTAAACATCAACCACATTTGTCCCAAAATCAAAAGAAGAGTCCCACACCTTTTCGGCAATATCATTTCGGGAAAGTACTCTTCCGGGATTTCTCATAAAGTATTCAAGCAGTGAAAACTCTTTTGCGGTTAAATCAATTTGGGTGCCATCTCTGTAAACGACTTTTTTTCGTAAATCCAATTCCAGATCGCCTAATGTAAGTTTCTCTTTGTTCTCCGATTGGATATTTGTACGTTTAGTTAAAACTTTAATTCTTGCGAGCAACTCTGTGAAATCAAACGGTTTAACAAGGTAGTCATCTGCTCCGGCCTCAAAACCAGTTATTTTGTCATTTGTTGTACCTAATGCCGTCAACATCATTATTGGTGTACCGGGAGATGCACTTTTAAACTTTTTGCAAAGCTCAATACCGTTTTCGAAAGGTATAAGAATGTCTAATATAACTAAATCATATTTGCCGGAATCGAATAATTTTTTTGCAGAAAACCCGTCGTATGCCAAATCTGTCTCATAATTGTTTTCATTAAGTCCATTTTTAATGAACAAAGCAACTTTGGGTTCATCTTCAATAATAAGAATCTTCATAATATCACTTGCATTTCTAACCTGCAAAAGGGGCAATAATTAAATATGCTATTGCTACAATTGCAAATATTAAAAAGATAAAATATAAAAACCAAATTAACAGATGTCTTAGTATTATCGTTCTCCACTTTCTTTGGAATAATTTTTTAGAACCTGTTATTGAGTATAAAGGGATAAGTAAAATTAACCAATCCTCGGGATTAATCTCTTTGTGAGGAAAAATTAAAGAGATGGTTATTAGTACAATAAAAATTATAAAAATAAATGTGTGTTGGCTAATTGAAAAGATAAGATGAGCTAAATAGTGCCTTTGGTTTTTTCTGAAAAACAACCAGGTCAGGAACCCGTAGAATGGCATCAAAATGAAAAGAGACCAAGACAAATAATTATAAAACTTAGTAATATATTTTTCGGGGTTATTTTTGATCTGCTTAAAATCAAGTTTTAAGGTTTTAGTTTCTGTAACAATCTTTGCTGCACTCTTTGTTGAGTCGACGGTTACAAAATTATTATGTGCTTTTTTCCCCTCTTTAACATTCTGAACAGTGGAGTAATTAAGGAGCAAGAAAAAAATCAAGCTGATAAATATATAAAACCTGAATGGAGGCATATACCGGACTCTTTTACCCGAAACGTAATCAAGTGCCATCTCTCCGGGTTTGTACAAAACCGATTTTAATGTTTTTAACACCCTTGTGTCGAATGCGTACATGTTGCCCAGCAGGTCAATTAGTAAAACCGAAAACGGTCTGTTGATATCTGCCTTTGATTGCCCGCATTCGGGACAAAAGTTTCCGTCGTATGAGGTGTCACAATTACCGCAAACGTGGTGATTGGACTTGTTTACATTTGAATCAGCCATCTTAAAATCAATAATTCTTTAAGAATATATGATTCAAATTTAGAAATAAATAAAGACTTATTACTGTACTCCGAAATATATTATTTTGAAGCACCCTGACTCTCGCCTGAACTCATTTTATCGTCGCTTGTCGATTTTCTCGCTTTTTTAACATTTGCATTGAATTTTCCGAATCGCCAGTTTATACCAAAATTGACAGATCTTTGGTTCATAATGTTCTCCATATGGACTTTGTGATTTTGGTCCTGTGAATCTGACGAGGATTTAATGCTTTTTTCAAATGGCTGATTTACAGATAAAGACAGTGTTAGTTTGTCTTTGAAAAGTCGCTGATTCAAACTAATATTTCCTGAATAGTAGAATGCATTTTTTGTCTGAAGTGTGATGTCTCCGCCAAATACATAACAGTTAAAGGATGTATATGCTTTTTTCCATAAACCTACAGATGCTCCAACAATACCATTAATTGAAAATCCGCTGTTTCGCAGATTCATCTCATTCGAACTAACCTCTGAATACGAGAATGAAC
>CAZOOH010000197.1:0-4060 GCA_964581375.1 uncultured Muribaculaceae bacterium | reverse complement strand
TGAGATTTTGAAAAAATGTTTTTCTTTTATAGATCTTACTTCGTTGAATACTCAGGATACCGATTCAAAAATCGGCGATATGATAGACAAAGTGAACAGATTTAGTACTGAATTTCCGGATTTTCCCGAAGTTGCAGCAGTTTGTGTTTACCCAAACTTTGCAAAAGTGGTTAAAACCCGTTTAAAATCAGATAAAATTAAAATAGCTGTTGTGTCTGGTGTCTTTCCAAGTTCACAAAGTTTTGAAGAGGTAAAGATTTTAGAGAGCAAACTTGCTGTTGAGCATGGTGCAAATGAAGTAGATATAGTTCTATCTTTAAACAAGTTTCTATCGGGAAACTATGAAAAAGCTAAATCAGAAATCTCATCAATTAAAAAAGCAATAGGGAGTGCTCATCTTAAAGTAATCCTTGAGTCGGGATTACTTGCCGAAGAGGAGCTTATTTACAAGGCATCTATGCTATCTTTAGAAGCTGGGGCCGATTTTATCAAAACATCAACCGGTAAATGCGAGCCTGCAGCCACACTTGAAGCTGCTGTTGTAATGTGTAAAGCTATTAGTGAATTTCATAAAATTACAGGCGAAAAAAGAGGCTTCAAACCTGCCGGCGGTATTGTTACAAAAGAAGATGCTATTAAATATTATGCTATTGTAGAAACAATTCTTGGCGAAGAGTGGTTAAATCCCACACTTTTCAGATTAGGCGCTAGCAGGCTTGCCAATAATCTGCTTTCTGACTATTACAAATCCAATATTAAATTTTATTAGTAAACATTAAAATATCTTGAGTTATGAAAAAAATATTATTAATGGGTCTTTTGCTTATCGGATCCGGAATGGTAACAGCACAAAACTATAAAGAGTCACTTGGTTTGAGACTCGGAACCAGTATTGGAGCCAGTTATAAGAGCTACTTATCGGACAGTAAAGCAATAGAGGCAATTCTGGATCTTGATATTTTTGAAAAGGATCTGATGAAAATAAATGTTACCGGACTTTATCAATTTGTTTTTGATACCGAAGTTGACGGATTAAACTTTTATGCAGGCCCCGGTGTTTCTGCAGGTTTATATCTTGGAAACGAAAATGGTTTATTATTGGCCATTAATGGAATTGCAGGTGTGGAATATAAATTTTACGGAGTTCCACTCTCTCTTTCATTAGATTGGAATCCTAAAGTACAAATTATTACTAATGCCGGATTTAAACCTACAAACTTTGGCCTTACTCTCAGATACGAATTTTAACACTACATTATGAAAGAATACATTGAAAACAATAAAGATAGATTTATAACCGAATTATTTGAACTCTTAAGGATCCCTTCAATCAGTGCATCTGCAACGCATAAAGATGAAATGATAAGGGCCGCCGAAAAATATGCCAGTCTATTGCTTAAAGCAGGAGCCGATCATGCGGAAATATATCCGACAAAGGGCCATCCGGTAGTTTTTGCTCAAAAAATCATTGATAAATCGTTCCCTACAATTCTAGTGTATGCACATTACGATGTACAACCTTCTGATCCGGACAATTTATGGATTTCGCCGCCGTTTGAACCGGTTATCAGAGACGGGGCTATCTTTGCTCGCGGGGCTAATGACGATAAGGGTCAGGGCTTTATGCATGTAAAGGCATTCGAATATTTGGTTAAGAATGAACTTTTAAAATGTAATATAAAATTTATTATTGACGGAGAGGAAGAAATTGGGTCGCCAAGTTTGCCTGAATGGGCCGAAGCAAATAAAGAGTTGCTCTCTTGTGACGAAATAATTGTTTCCGATACTACAATGATTGATGAAAAGATTCCATCTTTAAATGTTGGAATGAGAGGACTTTCTTATCTTGAAGTTGAGGTTACAGGACCAAATAAAGATTTACATTCCGGTCATTATGGTGGCGCAATTGCAAATCCTATTAACACCTTATGCTCAATGATCGATAAGCTTATCGATGATAAAGGCAGAATTACAATCCCCGGATTTTATGATGATGTTGTTGAGTTATCTGACCAGGAGAGAGCTATGTTGGCAAAAGCTCCTTTTGATGAAGCAGAATATAAAAAGTTCCTCGATATTGAAGCAGTTAAAGGGGAAGACGGTTTTTCTACAATGGAACGAACCGGAATCAGGCCTTGCCTGGACGTAAACGGTATTTGGGGAGGATACACAGGTGAAGGTGCTAAAACAGTAATACCGTCAAAAGCGTACGCAAAGATTTCAATGCGATTAGTGCCTAATCAGGACAACAAAAAGATATCGGAACTTTTTGAAAAACATTTTCTATCGTTGGCTCCTGCAGGAGTAAAAGTAAAAGTTACTCCACATCACGGAGGTCAAGGGTTCCTATGTCCGATGGATTCAAAAATGTTTAAATCGGCATTTAGAGCAATTTCGGAAGTATATGGAATTGAACCTGTTCCTAGCAGAGGTGGTGGAAGTATTCCAATTTTAGCCGACTTACAACAAATTTTAAAAGCAAATCCGCTTTTAATGGGATTCGGCCTTGAAAGAGATGTAATTCACTCTCCTAACGAAAGTTATCTGCTCAGTCAATTTTTTAAAGGAATGGAATCAATAGCACTATTTTATAAATATTACTGTGGATAACATAATATCTTTCCTGGCTGCTTCTGTAATACTTACTATAGCCCCCGGGCCGGATATTTTGTATGTTACAACTCAAAGTGCATCAAATGGAAAATGGGCCGGAATTTACACAGCATTAGGTTTGTGTACGGGATTAATCGTGCATACAACCCTTGTAACATTCGGGGTATCTGCTCTAATAAAAGAGTCTGAAACTGCTTTTCTTGTTCTTAAATATGCAGGAGCTGCCTATCTGTTTTATTTGGCTTACTGTGCATTCAAGGAGAAGAATAATTTTGAACTTGACGGGAATGTGCTTGCAAAGCAAAGTGTGAAGCTTTACAAACAGGGTATTATAATGAATTTATTAAATCCGAAAGTGATCCTTTTTTTCCTGGCATTTCTACCCCAATTTATAAATAGAAGTAGTCAACAACCTTATAAACTGCAGATTGCAATTTTAGGTCTGATATTCATTGTACAAGCATTAATTGTTTTTTCATCCGTTTCTGTTTTTGCAGATTACTTCAGAGAACAAATCAAAAACAATATATTTTTCAATAAATACATTGGGGTAATAAAAGGAATTATTTTTATTATGATAGGCCTGAGATTGTCATTCTGATTCTGATTCTGATTCTGATTCTTATTATAATTTCACCTCCTGAAATTTGTAATAGAATATCACAATCAGAACAAACAAAACAGATAATAAAAAGAGGCTGTCAATTATGGCAGCCTCTGATTTTTTAAATTACAATTATATTGGTATTAAACAGGATTTTGAGTAAGTTCCTTATTAGCATCAATTTCGGCTCTAGGTATCATCCATGTCCATGTTTTGTCCCCTGCAGGAACAGTAAATACTGTACAAGCAGATTGAACATGTTTCCCTTGCCCGTATGATGTTGCAGATGGACGATTCAAAGGAAGATTCAACCTCTTTAAGTCAGTCCAGTTACGTCCTTCTCCCCATAATTCAACTCTTCTTTGAATAAGAATTTCATCAATTAAAGCTTGACCGGTGTTTGTAGATAGAACATATTGAGGATCTCTGTTTTTAGCAAGCAGATACAATACCGCCTTAGCTTCTGCTTCTTTTCCTGTTTGTCTTGCCAAAGCTTCAGCTTCAATAAGATATAGTTCAGCTACTCTCAACCAAGGAAAATCACCTCTTCCGTCAGATACCGAAACAGCTTTAAACTTAGAGTTCATATAGTTAAATCTTACTCCATTTGGCGGAACAGCAGGTTGCGAAGTAGCAACCGCATTCGGATACCAGAAAGTTTTTCTCACATCAGTTGCAGATATTGCATTGTACAAATCGGCATTGATTGATTTAGGACTTGTTCTGATAATTGTAGAGTTAAAGTTATGCGAAATTTGAGCATAGAAAGAGTAGAAGTACATGGTTTGGTCTTCCTGTACATATGAAGCCCACATAAACTCAGGATTAGATACTGAAGAATAT
>CAZOOH010000196.1:0-4153 GCA_964581375.1 uncultured Muribaculaceae bacterium | reverse complement strand
CCAGATCGTCGGCGTCCTCATGGCAAATAACCATCTTCCGTATATGCCAATAAAGTCTTTCGCCATATTTTTTGACGATAAGATTGAAGGCAGTTTCTCTTTTACCCTCTTTGTATAAGCATAACAGATCTTTATCGTCCATAAGGTCTGCAGATTATTTTTTCGCCTTTACTCTTTTAACAGCCTCTATAATTCCGTTATAATCAAGTTTATATGCCTTCATAAGTTCTGCCGGTTCGCCACTCTGTCCAAATTTGTCGTCAACAGCCACATGCTCTGTATATACCGGACAATTTCTTGACAGCAAATCGCTTACAAGCTCTCCAAGCCCTCCGGCATACAGATGCTCCTCTGCAATAACAACAGCTCCTGTTTTGATTGCAGATTCTAAGACTGCTTCTTTGTCCAAAGGTTTAATAGTATGAATATTTATAAGCTCGACGCTGATTCCCTCCTTAGCAAGTTCTTCAACGGCAAGTATAGCCTCCCAAACCAGATGACCTGTGGCTATAATCGTAACATCCTTCCCCTCAAACATTTTTATAGCCTTACCTATTTCAAACTCCTGATTTTCCGGAGTGAAATTGGGAACAGAAGGGCGGCCGAATCTCAGATATACAGGTCCGTTGAAACGAGCGACAGCAATAGTCGCAGCTTTAGTTTGATTGTAATCACAAGGATTTATTACAGTAAGATTAGGAAGCATTCTCATGAGGCCGATATCTTCCATCATCTGGTGAGTAGCGCCATCTTCGCCCAAAGTGATCCCGGCATGTGAGGCACATATTTTTACATTGGTATGAGAATAAGCAACGCTTTGACGAATTTGATCGTACACACGCCCGGTAGCAAAACTTGCAAATGACCCTGCAAATGGAATCTTTCCGCTCAGAGAAAGCCCGGCTGCAGTTCCAATCATGTTTGCTTCTGCTATACCACATTCATAGAATCGCTCCGGAAACTCGGCTGCAAAAGCATCCATCTTAAGAGACCCGACTAAATCGGCACATAATGCTACAACATCACTATTCTCCCTCCCCGCTTCCAGCAACCCTGCTCCAAAACCAGAGCGAGTATCTTTATTACCTGTATTTATATATTTATTACCCATATTATCTTCTTTTTAAAAATCGCCTAAAGTCTCTTTAAGTTGAGAAAGAGCTTTTTCCGTCTGCTCTTTATTTGGAGCCTTACCGTGCCAGTGGTGAGTTCCCTCCATGAAATCGACACCCTTACCCATATCGGTCTTCATCAGAATCATTTTGGGCTTACCGTTACCGCACGAATTTTTGGCCTTTGCGAAAACATCAAGAATCTCCTCGAAATTGTGACCATCTGCCATAAAACACTCCCAACCGAAAGCCTCCCATTTGTCGCGCAGATTCTCAAGGTTAAGGATCTCTTTAACGGGACCGTCTATCTGTTGTCCGTTGTGGTCGGTAATAGCAATAAGATTGTCTGCATTTTTATGAGCGGCAAAAAGCGCTGCTTCCCATATCTGCCCCTCTTCACTCTCACCGTCGCCAATTAAAGTATAAACAAAATGGTTGTCTTTGTTAAGTTTCTTAGCCAGTGCCGCACCTACCGAAACCGATAGTCCCTGCCCAAGCGAACCGGTGGAAATATGTACTCCGGGTACATTCCACTCAACCGAAGGGTGACCTTGCAGCATAGAGCCGAATTTACGAAATGTTCCTAATTCAGATATCTCAAAATATCCGCTTCTGGCCAGTACGCTGTAGTAAACCGGGGAGAGGTGCCCTGCCGAGAGAATGAACATATCGGAGTTCTCGCCACTCCTTTTCCACTGAGCAGGATTATGTTTCATTACATTGAAAAAGAGGGCGGTAAGTACATCGGTGCTTCCGAGTGATCCACCCGGGTGGCCGGAAGCAGCCATACTCACCATCCGGACTATATCGCGTCGGATTTGTGAAGCTGTTTGGGTTAATTTTTCTATATTTTCCATTATAATTTCGGTTACATAACTCGCAAAGATACTTCAAACCCACAATTATGGCAATTTTATTTATCTTTGCACCAGTTTAAAAAGCAGAGAAGTAAAAATGAAGAATATCAGAAACTTTTGTATAATCGCTCATATCGATCACGGTAAAAGTACTTTGGCAGATAGATTGTTGGAGTTTACCAACACTTTAAATTCCAGAGAAATGGAGGCTCAGGTGCTCGATTCGATGGATTTGGAGAAGGAGAAGGGGATTACAATTAAAAGTCACGCTATTCAAATGGAGGTGAACCATAAGGGAGAGAAATATATTCTCAATCTTATCGACACCCCCGGTCACGTTGACTTCTCTTATGAAGTTTCAAGAGCCATTGCCTCCTGCGAAGGTGCGCTGCTCGTAGTCGATGCCACCCAGGGAATTCAGGCACAAACAATTTCGAACCTCTATCTGGCGTTAGGTCACGATTTAGAGATAATCCCCGTGTTGAATAAAATCGACATGGATGCAGCAATGATCGACTCTGTTAAAGATCAAATCATCGAACTTATCGGCTGCGAAGACGAAGATATTTTATTGGCAAGTGCAAAGACAGGACAAGGAATTCCTGAGATTCTGGATGCAATTATTGACCGGGTTCCTGCGCCAAAAGGCGATGAGGAGGAACCTCTTCAGGCACTTATTTTTGATTCAGTATTTAACTCATTCAGAGGCATTATTGCATATTTTAAAGTTGTAAACGGCGTTATTCGTAAAGGCGACAAGGTAAAATTCTTTAATACCGGGAAAACCTATGAGGCCGATGAAGTTGGCATATTGCGTTTGAAAATGATTCCCACAGGAGAGGTGCGCACAGGCGATGTGGGTTACATTATTTCGGGAATTAAGACCGCCAGCGAGGTAAAAGTGGGCGATACCATTACCCATGTTGAGCGCCCTTGTAAAACATCAATTGCCGGTTTTGAGGAGGTTAAGCCGATGGTATTTGCCGGCGTGTATCCCGTTGAGGCAGATGAATATGAAGATTTGCGTGCCTCTCTCGAAAAGTTGCAGTTAAACGATGCCTCCCTTGTATTTGAGCCCGAGTCATCATTGGCATTGGGTTTTGGTTTCCGTTGCGGTTTTCTCGGACTGCTTCACTTGGAGATTGTTCAGGAACGACTTTACAGAGAGTTCGATATGGATGTAATCACTACAGTTCCAAACGTATCATATAAGGTATTTACGACACAGGGTGAGAAACTCGACGTGCATAACCCATCCGGACTGCCGGCAATTACCCTAATTGACTATATTGAAGAGCCGTATATAAGGGCTCAAGTCATCTCAAAATCGGAGTATTTCGGGCAGATAATGAAGCTCTGCCTCGACAAAAGAGGAGTTTTGATAAGCCAGCATTTTCTTACAAGTGAGCGAGTAGAACTCAACTTTGATATGCCGCTAGCCGAAATCGTATTTGACTTCTACGACAAGCTTAAATCGGTTTCAAGAGGATATGCTTCATTTGACTATCATGTTACCGAGTACAAAGAGGCCTCTCTGGTAAAACTCGATATTTTATTAAATGCCGAACCGGTAGACGCATTATCGAGCCTTATTCATAAGGATCACGCATACGATTTTGGCCGTAAAATGTGCGAGAAACTTAAGGAATTAATACCGAGACAGCAGTTCGACATTGCCATTCAGGCAGCAATTGGAGCTAAAATTATTGCTCGCGAAACTGTTAAGGCAGTACGTAAAGACGTTACTGCTAAGTGTTACGGAGGCGATATCTCCCGAAAAAGAAAGCTGTTGGAAAAACAGAAAAAAGGGAAAAAACGTATGCGACAAGTTGGTAACGTAGAAGTGCCTCAAAGTGCTTTTATGGCGGTTCTTAAACTGGATTGACAGAACCGCAGTTTAATTTTCCTTTGTGCTGATTGCCAGCAATCTATAGATATGTTAAATATAACAAACTAGTTACTGTTTTCATGGTATAATTTTCTCATAAACTTTTCTTGAGAGCCCCAACTTATAAAAGGAACCAACATAGAATATCCTCAAAACTATGTTTATTCAATATATTTAAAGTTAAGTGTAATTGTTATTAATAGTGAAGTTCCGGATAGTAATTGTATTCAACAATAAACGACATGAAAAAATTTTTTTTATTTTGTTTTTGCTTTTCGTTAATTTTAATAAGTAAT
>CAZOOH010000195.1:0-4174 GCA_964581375.1 uncultured Muribaculaceae bacterium | reverse complement strand
CATCAAAAATATATTTCAATTGTTCAGCAGTTCCTGTAGCAAGAAAATCTATAGGGTTATTTACTGAAGAACCATAACCAAGTTTTGAAAGCAGAAGATCAGCTTTTGCTCCTTCAAATTTTGGCATTTTTAAACCATTACTGGTAAGTACATCCGTTA
This sequence comes from uncultured Muribaculaceae bacterium, assembly GCA_964581375.1. Classification (GTDB taxonomy): domain Bacteria; phylum Bacteroidota; class Bacteroidia; order Bacteroidales; family UBA932; genus JAFIHK01. Next base: position 4,015 of record CAZOOH010000195.1, on the reverse strand, counting down.
ACATAACAGCAGGACCTCCGGCATGAGTGACAACAGCCACATTACTCCCTTTAGGTAATGGTTTTGATAAAATAGAGCCTACGGTAATTAGTTCATTTCTACCATAACATCTTATTATACCTGCCTTTTTAAAGATGGCAGATACTACACGTTCGGGAGTAGTCAGAGCACCTGTATGAGAAGAAGCGGCTCTACTTCCAGTTTCACTGCTTCCCGCTTTAATTGCGGCAATTTTGGCTCCTTTTTTAATTAAAGAAGAAGCGTGTAAAATAAATTGTTCTGGTTTTCTTATACTCTCAATATATAATAATTTAACCGGAGCACTTTTCCCATGAACGTACGTTTCGTCAAGATATTGTAGAATGTCTTCTACACCGGTCTGTGCACTGTTTCCAACAGAGAAAACGCTGGAAAATCTCAAACCTAACTGCATAGCAGTTTCTATAATAAACACAACAGTTGCTCCGGAACCAGAAATAATATCGGCACCAGAAAAGGTAAAACCTGGTATGGGTTTAGTGAACACACCGGCATAATTAGTATTCATTACACCGATGCAATTAGGCCCAATCAATGTTGCTCCCTGTTTGTTTACAATTTTTAGAATCTCTTTTTCATATTCTGCTCCCTCATTACCAATCTCATTAAAACCTGCAGAGTATATAATTATTGCTTTACACCCTTTTTGTTTACAAAGAATTTTTACAGTTGACGGACATAGATTGGCAGGAATAGCGAGTATTGCTAAATCTACTTGCGGTAATTCACTTGCAGATTTAAAACTTTGAACTCCCTGTATTTCATCTCTTTTGGGATTTACAGCGTATAATTTCCCTTTAAATCTTGATTCAATTAAATTTTTGAGAGCATTCCCTCCCGGTTTATTTACATCTTCTGATGCGCCGATTACTACAATGCTCTTTGGGGAAATTAACTCATTTGTTATCATATTGTAAGTATATTTAACGCGAAATTATAAAATATTTAAGTAAAAATTAAAAATATTTAATGATTTATTATTTTTTGGTGTATAATTTTAATTGGTTTGTCTCTATAAACCGACTTATTGAAAATAAACCATATTACATTATTCTCTTTTATATAATAATAATATTTTTCGTACTTTAAATCTGTTTCAAAATTTGGATTTTCAACTCCAATTATTCCTTTTTTCCATTCTTTTAGTGCTGTTCCAGGACCTTTTTTAAGAGAAAGTCCATCTTTTATCCAGTACTCAGGAAATTCAATTTTTGAATCGGGATAAAAATGATTTATGTAATTATATAATATTTTTGCTCGATTCTCTTTGCTGATTGAGTTCAAAGAGATTGACTTTGTATAAATATATTCGATATAATTCTTAAGAAATAAATCATGTTTTAGACACAAGATTCTAAATAATTTCCTCCATATCTTATTGTTATACCAATTATCAACTATTTCGGAAAGAACAGTACATTTAAGTAAATCCAAATAGTTTGCCGAGTCGGATTCTAAAACTTCATAAGGGGGGGCCGAAGAAAACTTTAAAAAGAACTCTTTGTGCCTGTTTCTTAATTCTGTTCCGGGTAAAAGTTTTAATAGTTCAACTTGAATTTCATCAACTTCTAATTCACAAAGAGTTTTTACATCATCGATAATATTTTCCAAATTGTATCCTGGTAAACCGGCAATAAGGTCAGTATGAATTTCAAATTTATTTAAACTAACAAGAAATTTTATTCCATCTATAACATCAGAATTTTTACCTGCTCGTTTACAATATTTGATTACTTCATCATTTAAACTTTGAATACCAGCTTCAATATGTAAAAGATTATTTGGCAACAGTTCGATGGCTTTTCGAAATTCTTTGCCAATAAATGCAGGATGAACTTCCAAATGAAATCTTACCATTCCTGAAAACTTACTAAAAATGTTTAACAATTTTACAGCTCGTTTTTCGTTAGCATTAAACGTCCTGTCTAAAATCCGGATTTCATGGATTCCCTTGGATACTATAGTCTCAATTCTTTTTTCAAGAAGCTCTAAGTCAGTATTTTGAACTCCCTTTTCAATGCCGCTTATACAAAATATACAATTATTAAAACATCCTCTGGAAGTCTCTATCTGCACAAAAGGCTTATCCCACACAAAAAAATTTGAACTCTCAGGTATTTTTAGATCTCTAAAATTACGAACGATGCAGTTACCATTGTCTATATATTCGCCGGATTTGTTGATATAGCAAAAACCTGTAATATTTTTCCATTCACCCTCAGTTATTAATTTACCAATAAAATTTTCAAAGATTTCTTCCCCTTCACCTCTAAATACAGATTCTATAAAAGGATTTTGCCTCAAAAAAATTTCGTTGTCACCTAAAAATTCGGGTCCACCCAGTATGATTTTGGTATTTAATAATTTTGAGATCTTTGACAGAATATTGAGCGAAAAAAGTTTGTTAAATAACCATTGAGTAGATAAAATTACTTCTGGTTCAAATTCGAGTATTTTATTAATTATTATAGATTCATTTGAAGAGAGAGTAGCCGATAAAACCTTCCATTTGATTTTGTTTTCAATTTTTGCAGATAGTTGTGCCTGTAAAGAAGGAATTGCTAAGGATGAGTGTGCAAATGAGGAATTAATATCGAGCCAGAGTATTTTCATTTATACAAATTTAATATAATTTGACAAAGTTGATGATTTATCGTTATTTTGTACAATATAATTAATTTATGAAATCGATACTTTTAAAAAATATTATTCTTGATTCTCAACTTCGGGATATATACATCAAAGGGAATATAATTACCAAAATTGGCAACAATCTAAATTTTGAAGTTGATGAAATATTTGACGGAAATGGAATGACAGTTATTCCAGGATTCGTAAATATGCATACTCACGCTGCAATGACAATTATGAGGGGTGTTGGCGAAGACATGTATCTGCACGATTGGTTGTATAACAAGATATGGCCGACTGAGAAGAAACTTACAGCCGAAATGATTTATTGGGGGACTAAACTAGCTGCCCTAGAGATGATTAAAAGCGGAACAACTTGTTATAATGACCAATATTGGTTTATTCCTCAGGCAGTTAAAGCTGCAGAAGAGATGGGTATTAGAAGTATGCAATCTTATGTAATTCTTGACTTAAACGATACAAGTCGTTCAGAAACAATAAAAAAAGAGTGTGAAGTAATTTATTCCGAATCCAAAAAATGGTCTAAATTATCAACTTTTACAATAAGTGTTCACTCACCTTACTCTGTATCTGAGGAAATGATTAAGTGGGCAGCAGAATTTGCTAAAGAAAAGAACATCTTACTACATATACATCTTTCTGAAACTGAGCAGGAAAATGTTGAGTCTGTTGAATTACATGGAATCTCTCCGACAAAATATCTTGATAGTTTAGGACTGTTAGGACCTAACGTTATTGCTGCACATTGTTTATGGTTAGATGACGAAGATATAAAGTTATTGGCTGAAAATGATGTTAAAATTGTCCATAATATTAATTCGAATTTAAAAATTGCTTCGGGTTATAAATTTAAATACAATGAATTACTTGAGTCAGGCTTAACTGTTTGTTTAGGTACTGACGGATGTGCTTCATCGAATAACCTGGATATGATTGAGACAATGAAGACTACAGCATTAGTGCAGAAGGCTTGGCGAAATGATCCTACGGCAGTTCCATTAGATGATTTGTTGAATATGTCTACTATTAATGCTGGCAAAGCACTAGGATTAAAGTTAGGTAAAATTGAAGAAGGTTTTCTAGCAGATTTGTCATTAATTGATACAAACTCTATTGCATTTACTCCAAACATAAATTTCAAAGCAAATCTTATTTATTCAGCTAATGGGAGTTGTGTTGATACAGTAATGTGCGATGGAAAATTTGTAATGAAAAATCGAATAGTAAAAGGTGAACAAGAAATTTTAGATAATATTAACAATCTGTATAAAAGTTTATTATAAAAGATTATATATATGAGCAATTTAAATAAGATTATTGATTC
>CAZOOH010000194.1:0-4207 GCA_964581375.1 uncultured Muribaculaceae bacterium | reverse complement strand
AGGGGGTCGCGGGTTCGAGTCCCGTCCATACCGCCGAGAGCCTCTAGGGCAAATAAAAACCTTCAAAATTATTTTTGAAGGTTTTTTGCTTTATATTCTATAGGTCTAATATTTAGCATATAAATTTGTATCTGCATTTTTTTATAACTTTGTAAAAAGAGAGCTGTATTCGTCGGGAAATTTCGGCAATTCGAGGGAAAATCTGCCGAAACTATCGTATTAGTATTGAAATGCTATAAATCCCGAAATACTTTTGCGTCAAATTTTAAAACATTTCAATTATGGAAGTAAAAAGCAGACACAGTCATCATGGAACAAACGGAATTTTAATAGCAATTCTTTTTATTGCTGTTGGATTCGTATTAATCGGACGCAACCTTGGATTTATTGATTATTCAATTTCGAGAATCTTAATCTCTTGGCAAATGTTATTAATCGTACTTGGGCTAGTAACTCTTTTAAAAAGGCAATATATTGGTGGAGCTATTCTTCTTGGAGTAGGATTATTCTTTTTAACCCCTCATATACCCGGAGTAGGTCATTTTTGGATGGCAAACTACTGGCCGCTAGTTTTTGTAGGAGTAGGAATTTTGATGATTCTCAGACGTAATGACCGAGGGGAGTATTTTCATCACCGTTGGGTGAGAGACCATGAGGCTTCTTCTTATAATTCTACAGATGGATTTGTTACATCAAACAATTCATTCGGATCTGTTCATCAAATTGTAGTAGATCCTGTTTTCAAAGGAGCTGTAATTTCAAATTCTTTTGGCAGTACTGTCTTGGACCTCAGACGTACCTCTTTAGAACAGAAGGAGACTTATATTGATGTAGATTCAAGTTTTGGAGGTATCGAAATATTTGTTCCTGAATCGTGGACAGTCAAATCTATAGTTAAAAATTCCTTCAGCGGATTTGTCGATAAACGATACAATACAATGGTAATGGATAACACTAAAATCATTTTAATAAGAGGCAGTATATCGTTTAGCGGACTTGAAGTTAAAAGCTGAGATGCAAAGAAACCCTTATAGCCAAGATTTTCAATCCAAATTAAAAGGAGCAGCCGCTGTAATAATCTCGGCGGCCCTTCTTTTTATTCTTATTTATTCTTTAACCGACCATGACGTAATTACATCATTATCGGAATCGATAATTTTCATTTCAATTTTGTCCTTAACAGGTTATTATTACTGGTATATTTCTGACTTTCTTGCTGCATTTCAGGCAAAAATTCTTTTTACTCTGGCAATTCTGGGAATTACTTCTGCCGCAACTTATGCAATACTCTCTATGACAGGTATCTGCAAACCTGAAGAATTTAAGGCTGCTGCTCCTGCTATTGTAATTACAGGTTTACTTTTTTGGATTATTCTTTTGCAAGATTATTATCAATATAAATTTAAGACCAAAGAGAAATCAGATTCATCCGATGAGTTAATTTACAGTGATTTAGCCGAAAAAGAGGAGATTGAAGAAGCTAAAAAAATTGACAGAATCTCTGTTAAAGAGGGGAGCAAGATTCATTTAATTGAGGCATATGATATTCTTTTTATACAGGCATACGGTGATTATGCCATGATAAATACTGAAGAGGGTAAGTATCTTAAAGAGAAGACAATGAAGTACTTCGAAACAAATCTGCCGGACGATTTTTTACGAATTCACAGGTCATGCATCGTTAATACATCAAAAATCGCAAGAGCAGAACTCTTTGGTAAAGAGAGTTATTATATATATTTAAAAAACGGAGCCTGCATCCGTGCAAGCAGCACCGGGTACAAGCTCCTTAAAGAGAAATTACAATATTGATTATTTCTTTTTCTTACTCAGGTCTACTTTAACGTCCTGATAATCTAACCCTTCATTATAGATACTCATTGCCGCCCTGCTCATACCCATGCTCGAGTAGCCTCCGTCATGATACAAGTTTTGCATTGTGATTTTCTTGGTAAGATCCGAAAACAGAGTAACAAGATAATCTGCACACTCTTCGGCGGTAGCATTGCCAAGCGGAGACATTCTCTCCGAAAAATCCATCAACTTATCGAATCCCATGATACCACCTCCTGCGGTTGTCATTGTAGGAGACTGAGAAACTGTATTAATCCTTATGTTCTTTTCTCTGCCGTAAATGTAGCCGAAACTGCGGGCAATCGACTCCAGGAGTGCTTTGGCATCTGCCATATCGTTATAACCGTAAAGTGTCCTTTGCGCTGCAATATAAGAAAGTGCAACCACTGAACCCCATTCGTTTATAGCATCAAGTTTACGACAAACCTGCAAAATCTTATGAAAAGATACTGCAGATATATCAAGAGTCTGATTAAGTAAAAAATAGTCAAGATCGTCATAGGTTCTCCCCTTTCTTACGTTTGGGGACATCCCTATTGAATGGAGAATAAAATCGAATTTTCCCCCGAGATACTCTGTCCCTTGCGTTACCAGGTTTTCAAGATCTTCTACCTTAGTAGCATCTGCCGGTATCACAATAGTATTACATTTTTCTGCAAGTTCGTCGATATTTCCCATTCTGACCGAAACAGGCACATTTGTCAACACAAAAGTTGCACCCTCCTCATAAGCCCTTTCGGCGGTTTTCCAGGCGATTGACTTCTCATTAAGAGCTCCGAAAATGAGCCCCTTTTTCCCTTTTAATAAATTGTACGCCATAATATTTTAGTTAAAAATTCAAGCGCAATATACAACAAAACCTTGTCTTTCAAAAAGACAAGGTTTACCATTGACTAAATAACTAACTTAACAACTTTATTATCAATGTTTAATACTTTCACTCTTTACGTTTATTAAATTCAATCATAACCTTCCTGTTGACATCTTGTTCAATTCTGTAAATTTCCAAAATCTCTTTAGGAGAAATTATTTTCTTAAGTTCGTAATAATACTTCTCACGTATTTGCAAGAATCTTTTTCCGGAATTGATTTGTCCAAGAATAATTCTCTCCGCAGTAATATCCGAAATAGAGTCTCTTTTTAAATGCCTTACCATAAACTCTATTCTCCTGGCTTTTTCAAGTTCCATATTATAATTTCTGAGAGTGGCTTCTACTTTAGCCTCTGTTTGTTCGTTCAGTTTCAAAGCAGATTTTATCTCAGCCAGTTGAGCTTCAAAGAACTTTTGACCGGCCTTTTGCCATCCCGGTTCTCTCTGAGCATTAGCCGCGCAAGTAAATCCCGTAATAAGAATTACCAGCATCAACATTATCTTTTTAATCCTTTTCATTATTGTTGAGGTTGATCAAAAAACACATCACTGTAAGAGAGATCGGCCAAAAGGTTAATCTCTTCGTCAGATAATGAACTTAATATTTTATCTATTTCACTATTAACCGCAGTATTGGTAACGACACTACTGCCTGTAACCGAAATCCCGGTTGCAGTATCATTTGATGTAGCAGTATTCTGCGCCGAAATATTTAACAAAGAATCTGCAGCAAAATTATTATTCAGTACCGATTTGTTTAAATCGCTAAAAATACCGAATACAACTAAAGCAGCAACGCCTGTAAGAGATGCAGCAGCCAGCCAGTATTTTCTTCGTATTGATACTCTTCTCAATTCTCTTCTTTTGGCTTCGGCAAGAGTTTTTTCGGTGATTTGATCAAAAAAGCACTCGGGAACTTCATATAAAGTACCTTTCCCAATATTTTTAAAATCTAAATCGTTGTTCATAACTAATTATTTAACAAATATTTTTTTACTTTTTCACTTGCAATATGGTAGTTCGTCTTAAGTGCATTGACCGAAGAATCCAGAATTTGAGAAATTTCCTCATAGCTCAATTCATCGTAATATCTAAGGTTGAACACCAATTTTTGTTTTTCCGGCAGTGTGAGAACCGCTTCATGAAACTTAAGCAGAATCTCATCGCTTGTGGCAGATGAAGATTCTTTCAGAGTATTAATTAGGTTTTGACTAATCTCTTCGTACGATTTTGAATCAATTTTTTTACTGCTTAACAATCTGATTGATTCATTAGTAGCAATACGATAAAGCCATGTATAAATCTTACTCTTCTCCTCAAACTTTTCAATATGCCGGTATACGTTAATGAATGTCTCCTGCAAAACGTCCTGGGCATCCTGATGAGAAACAACTATTCTCCTGATATGCCAGTACAACTTCTCTTTATATTTATTCATCAACAATGTAAAACCCGAGTCTTTGGTCTCCCTGTTTTTACATA
>CAZOOH010000193.1:0-4251 GCA_964581375.1 uncultured Muribaculaceae bacterium | reverse complement strand
GAGATGCGGGCCTGTTGAGAGTCCTGTACTTCCTACATATCCGATAATCTGCCCTTGTCTGACCCGAGCTCCTTTGACAACCCCTTTTCCGTATGCACTCAGGTGCAGGTAAGCTGTTGTAAATACTGTATTGTGTTTAATCTTGACGGTGTTTCCTCCACCTCCTGCATAACCCTTTTGAATGACTACTCCATCGCCGATGCTCATTACCGGAGTGCCTTTTGGTGCTGCATAGTCAACTCCGGTATGAGGTCTTACAATCCTGGTTACAGGGTGTCTTCTGGAATATGTAAAACGTGAACTAATTCTTGTAAAACTTAACGGAGCCTTAAGAAAGGCTTTCTTTAAGTTTTCGCCCAACTCGTTCCAGTATCCTGCCGAAGAATCGACCGAAAATCGGTATGCTTTATATAACTTTCCCATGTGAGTAAAGTCGGCTGCATACACATCGCCAATATCGTAGAATTGGTCGCCTACATATATTTCATCATAAAGAACTTTAAAATGATCGCCTTTTCTTAGTGCAAAGAAATCGATTGTCCAGGCATAAATATCTGCAAGCTTTATTGCTAGAATCGGATTGGCTCCCGAAGCAATCATATCGTTCCATAATGAGGTATTTATAGTAGTCTCTGAAAGCTTCGTTCTTGTGGTAGTTTCAAGTTGAGTTATGGAAACTTTAATTGTGTCATACAATGTAAATGTAACGTAACTCTTTTTATCGTTAAAATAGACCAGATACGCAAGTTCGGAGTCTTCGCCTATTGTATGATAAGCTTTATATTTATTTCCGACTTTAAATTTTTTCAGGTCAAATACACCCTCAGTTGCTTGTGTCAGAGCATACGCTTCATCTTTACTTACTCCGAGATTTTCCAGCAGAGTTGAGAAAAATTCTCCCTTCTTTACCTCTCCCTCAGTCATTTCAAAATCGGAAACCCTTATCCCATATTCGTATACAGTATCTGCCACAGCCACAACAGCAGGAGCGGCACTCTCTTTGGCATCTCTGCCGCACGATAAAATACTGATTATAAGCAATATTAATGTGATGTTCTTCATAGACTATGATTTATGTTTCGAAGATAAATATTAAAATTTTAATTGTTGATAAAATTGTGGAAAAAAATGTAAGTTTTTGTAAAAAAATGGAAAAGTTTTTATATTTTTGTATCAGTCATAATAATGAATTCGGGAATGGTAAAGTTTATTGGTGAATATACTGTTAAGGTGGACGATAAGGGCAGATTAATCTTCCCTTCGCCTCTTAAAGCTGCTATTGCCGAGAGGGAGGAGTTGCGATTCGTTGTTAAAAAACATCTTTTTGCAAATTGTTTGGAAATGTACTCTTACGAAGAGTGGAGCCGCGAATCGGAGGCAGTTAAGTCACGTTTGAATTTCTTTAACAGGGAGCATGATGCTTTCTGGAGAGAGTATATGAGAGACAGGGCCGAAGTTCAACCCGACGAAAAACTTGGAAGAATTTCTATTCCAAAAAGATTACTTGATGTGATTGGTGTTGAAAAAGAGGTTGTTTTTGCCGGAAATGATCATAAAATCGAGATTTGGGCAAAAGAGCAGTTTGCTTTCAACAAGATGAAGGGCGACGATTTTACCGCGCTTGCCGAAAAAATTCTGGGTTAATTCTTAATAAAAAGATTGAAGGATGAGCAGCTATCATACACCGGTATTGCTAAACGAAAGTGTATCCGCATTGTCGGTCGATGATAAACCGAACGGTGTGTTTGTAGATGCTACTTTTGGAGGAGGCGGACACAGCAGAGAGATTCTCAGGCGTTTGGGTAAGGGTGGGCATCTGCTTGCATTCGACAGAGACGCCGATGCGCAATCGAACCTGCCTTCCGATAAAAGGTTGATTTTCGTTCACAATAACTTCAGGTTCGTTTCAAATTTTGCCAAATATCATGGTTTTGAAGAGGTTGACGGAATTTTAGCCGATCTGGGGGTCTCTTCTCACCAATTCGATACCGGCGAAAGAGGTTTTTCATTCAGGTTCGATGCTAAATTGGATATGAGAATGAATAACTCCGGCGGTAAAAGTGCGGCAGATATTCTAAATACATATTCTCAGGAAGAGTTGACCTCGATTTTCAAAAACTGGGGAGAAGTCGATAATCCCAGAAAGGTGGCGGGGCTAATATGTGAATTCCGTGTAAACAACAAAATTGAAACTACTCTTGATTTGAACAAAGCAATCGAAAAGGTGACTCCGAAGTTCTCTGAGCACAAATACCTGGCAAAGATATATCAGGCGCTCAGAATTGAGGTAAACGGAGAGATGAAATCATTGGAAATGTTTCTATACTCATCTGCAAGGATATTAAAAAGCGGCGGAAAGCTTGTTGTAATTACATACCACTCTCTTGAAGACCGAATGGTAAAGAATTTTATTAAGAGCGGAAATATTTCGGGAGATATTTCCAAAGATTTATACGGCCGGGTTGAGGTGCCATTTATAAACATTACTAAAAAACCGGTAGTTCCGCAAGAGAGCGAAATTTCTGACAACACAAGAGCCAGAAGTGCAAAACTCAGAGTTGCACAAAAGATATAATATGAAAAAGATTATTACAGGAATATTCAGCGGCGATTTATACCTTAATGCAACTTTGATTAAGGAGTACAAATTTGTCGTGTTTGTATTTATCCTTATAATCTTATACATAAGTAAGAATTTCGGAATGGAGAGGACTATGCTTACCGAAAGAAATAATACCAAAACACTTAAAAACGTTAAGGCAAACTATACCGGAAAAGCATCCAGATTACTGGACATAAGCAAGCGAAGCGAAATTGAGAAAATGCTTCTGGAAAGAAAATCGACCCTTCAGAAATCAGAAACAGCCCCAAGGGTAGTAATAATTGATAAGCAATGAACAAGATCTTCAAAAGAGCATCTTTTTTATACTGGTTTGTAGTACTGGTGGCCATTGCTGTCATATCACAAATCGTATATCTGCAATATATTGCTCCCGAGAAAATGGATTACAGAGAAATCTCATTCCGCACCGAAGAAATTGAGGCTCAAAGAGGGAGCATTTTATCGACAGACGGGCGATTACTGGCTACCTCAATTCCATATTATCAGATTAGAATGGATTGTGTTTTCCCTTCGGATACAACAATTAATAACAATCTCAGCGTGCTTTCGGACTCTTTGTCAAAATTCTTCGGCGATAAATCGGCAAGTGAGTATAAAAAGGATATTCTAAAAGCCAGAAACGCAGGCAACAGATACAAATCGCTTGGGAACAGACTTGTAGATCATTCAGAACTATTGAGAATTAAAAAATTCCCGCTCTTCAGGTTAAAGGGAAATAAAGGGGGATTGGTTATCGAGCAGAAGAACATAAGAACATATCCTTACGGAACACTCGCACGCAGAACAATCGGATACATTAATTCCGAGGGAGTGAGTGTAGGTATTGAGGGACGTTACGACTTTGCACTAAAAGGGGTAAACGGTCGTCAGACAGTACAAAAGCTGCTCGGCGGCGAATGGATGCCTGTCGATATTGACAATACCATACTTCCCGAAGACGGGAACGATGTAAGAACTACTATTGATGCCAATTTACAGGAAGTTGCAGAACAAGCTTTAAAAGAGCAGCTCTCAATTAACGATGTGTTTGAAGGAGCTACAGCAATAGTTATGGAGGTAAAAACAGGAGCAATAAGAGCCATAGCTAATCAGCGCAGGAAAAAAGACGGAACATTTGATGAAATTTATAATTACGCCATCGGAGATGCCACAGAACCGGGCTCAACATTTAAGCTCGCATCTTTGGTTGTATTCCTTGAAGACAATAAAGTTAATCTCAATACAATGGTCGATGCGGGTAACGGTTCATGGAAATACAGCGTAAAGACATACACCGACGTTACAGCAGGTGGTTACGGAAATGTAACTGTTCAACAAGCATTTGAGCACTCTTCTAATGTTGCTTTTGCAAAACTGGCGGTACAGCACTACGCAAACGATGAAAAGAGTTTTGTGGACAGAATTCACAGTATGAAGCTCATGGAACATTTTAATCTCGATGTGAGCGGCGAAGGCAGAGCAACAATTTTCACACCGGAAGAGAAACAATACTGGAGTAAACTTGCTCTGCCATCAATGGCAATAGGCTACGGAGTGAAGGTTACTCCTCTGCACACACTTACCTTCTATAACGCTATTGCAAACGACGGAAAAATGATGAAGCCATATTTTATTGAGAGTTTCGAAAG
>CAZOOH010000192.1:0-4279 GCA_964581375.1 uncultured Muribaculaceae bacterium | reverse complement strand
CCTTTTCCAAAACACCCTTGAACAAACCGAAACGCTCAAATTTATAGAGCAAAAGCGGATCCGTTTGCTCATAAGATGCAGTTTGTACAGATTGCTTTAAATCGTCCATTTCGCGCAGATGCTCCTTCCAGTATTCGTCAATCATCATAAGAGTGACCGTCTTATTGAGAGAACGAATAATTTCCCTTCCTTGACTATCATAAGACCTCTTGAGATTTACAACCAATTGAATCATCTTTGTTCCGTCACCCACAGGCAAAGCCACATTATCATAAGTAGCACTCTGAGTTTCGTAAATCTGTTTCATAATAGGCCATGCATGCTGAACCAAAGTATCAGTACGCCTTTTATAAACGTTTTGAATATTATCGTAAAGAATTTCAGCAGCCTTTTTGGCAGATATATCGGTATACTCCTTTTCGCTGATGCCCGGCTCGATTGAGAGCTGCCTTATAATTTCCAGCTTAAACTCGTCATACGGCATTTTACCGAAGTTAGCATCAATAAGAGCCTCACTATAGTCAATCATCATATTTTGAATATCCACATCGACACGTTCACCGTAGAGCGCATTCCTGCGACGATTGTAAATAACCTCTCTCTGAGAGTTCATAACATCGTCATACTCAAGCAAACGCTTACGAATACCGAAGTTATTCTCCTCAACCTTTCTTTGCGCCCTCTCAATTGAGTTCGATAACATAGAGTGTTGAAGTACCTCACCCTCCTTAAGACCCATTCTGTCTACCAATCCGGAAATTCTCTCCGAGCCGAACAACCTCATAAGGTCATCTTCCAGCGAAACATAGAAGCTTGAAGAACCGGGGTCCCCCTGACGACCGGCACGACCTCTAAGCTGCCTGTCGACACGACGGCTGTCGTGACGTTCAGTACCAATAATGGCCAATCCGCCCGCCTCTTTTACACCAGGCCCCAATTTGATGTCGGTACCACGACCTGCCATATTGGTGGCAATAGTTACAGCTTTTGCTTGTCCTGCTTCGGCAACGATATCGGCCTCTTTTGCATGTTGCTTTGCATTAAGAACATTGTGCTTAATTCCTCGTAACTTCAGCAATTTGCTTAGCAATTCGGAGATTTCGACCGAGGTTGTACCAACCAGAACAGGACGGCCCTCTTCGGTAAGAGCAACTATCTCCTCGATTACTGCATTATATTTTTCGCGTTTTGTTTTATAGATTAAATCGTTCTGGTCATTTCTGATAATTGGTCTGTTTGTAGGAATAACCACTACATCTAATTTGTAAATTGACCAAAACTCACCTGCTTCCGTTTCGGCTGTACCTGTCATACCTGCAAGCTTGTGGTACATTCTAAAGTAATTCTGCAAAGTAATTGTGGCAAATGTTTGAGTTGCCGCTTCTACTTTAACATTCTCCTTAGCCTCAATTGCCTGATGCAACCCTTCGGAGTAACGCCTTCCCTCCAGAATACGACCTGTTTGCTCATCGACAATTTTGATTTTATTGTCCATAACCACATATTCAACATCATTTTCGAACATTGTATATGCTTTAAGCAATTGATTTACAGTATGTACCCTCTCCGATTTAAGAGCATACTCGGTGAGCAAAGCATCTTTCTGAACCAACTTCTCTTCCGAAGTCAAATCCTGTTTTTCCATTTCGGAAATCTCGTTTCCGATATCGGGTAAGATAAAGAATTTAGGATCGCTTACATTTTTAGAGATAAGTTCATGACCCTTATCGGTAAGCTCTACCGATTTTTGTTTCTCATCAATAACAAAAAAGAGGTCATCGGTAATAAGATGCATCCTTTTGTTATTTTCCTGCATATACTCATTCTCTGTTTTTTGAAGCAGTTGCTTCATCCCCTGTTCACTTAAGAACTTGATGAGCGGATTGTATTTAGGAAGACCTTTGTATGCTCTTAGCAACAAAATTCCACCCTCATCCTCTTTACCCTCAGCAATCTTTTTGCGGGCATCATTGAGAACTTGCGTAATGAGCTGTCTTTGAGTATTATATATACGTTCTACAAACGGTTTATATTCATTAAATTGCTGGTCGTCGCCCTTTGCAACAGGACCCGAAATAATCAAAGGAGTTCTGGCATCGTCAATCAAAACGGAGTCAACCTCATCGACAATTGCAAAGTGGTGTTTTCTCTGCACCAGATCTTCCTGATTAATTGCCATATTGTCGCGCAGATAGTCAAAACCGAATTCATTATTTGTTCCGAAAGTGATATCGGCTCTGTATGCCTTTTTCCTCGATTCGCTGTTTGGCTCATGTTTATCGATACAATCGACCCTTAGACCGTGGAATTGATAAAGTGGGCCCATCCACTCAGAGTCCCTTCGTGACAAATAGTCATTCACTGTAACTACGTGCACCCCTTTTCCTGCTAATGCATTTAAGAAAACAGGGAGAGTTGCAACCAAAGTTTTACCCTCACCGGTAGCCATCTCGGCAATTTTTCCTTTATGAAGAGCAACCCCTCCGAAGAGTTGGACATCGTAGTGAACCATATCCCAGGTAATTCTGTTACCTCCCGCAATCCAGTTATTGTCCCACACAGCTTTATCGCCGTTAATGGTAACATATTCGTGAACAGTCGAAAAATCGCGATCCGCCTCAGTGGCTGTAACCTCAACTGTCGGATTTTCCTTAAACCTTCTGGCAGTAGATTTCATAATTGCAAAAGCTTGAGGAAGCACTTCAAGAAGAGCCTCTTCAATCTTATCATCAATTTTCTTGGTCAGTTTGTCGACTTCCGTAGCAAGAGCCTCTTTAACATTTACATCGATCATTACATCTTCCAGCTGAGACCTGAGTTCTTTTTTCTTAGCCTCATCATCTGCAATTCTGTCAGCAATAATTTTACGGATTTTATCCGTTTCATTTCTAAGTTCGTCATTGGATAGCTTGTCAATTGATTCGTAAAGTACTATTGCTTTATCTACCAATGGCTGAATCTCTTTAAGGTCTCGCTCGGATTTTGAGCCGAATATCTTCTTTAGGACATTTGTGAATATTGCCATTATATATTATTTTTATTTTTTTCGAACATAACGTACAAAGGTAACAAATTAGAGTGAAAATTATACATTTGCAAAAGATTTGCCACCAAAAATTTGAGACGTTTTGTCATAACAAGTGCCGATGGTTCGGTTACATTCAGACTCGCCGATTCTGAAGAGTCATTCCATTCAATATCTGGTGCTTATGAAGAGTCGCAACATATCTATATTGAACATGGTCTTAAAAGCCTGCCGGAATTGCGTCTGCGTGATAATAAGCCCCTTAACATTTTCGAAACAGGTTTCGGCACAGGATTGAACTGTTTACTCACTCTATGCAACTCTGTAATTCATCATGGCACGCCAATTTATTACTGCTCTGTCGATAAATACCCCCTTGATGAGTCGGAATATAAGCTTTTGAATCATGCCAATGTTATTGCTTCTTCGGCTGAGTACTGTGGGAAGCTTTCGCCCGATACGATTTTAAATTTATCGGAGCAGATGCAAAAGGCGGAGTGGAACAAAAGGGTTCAGATTGGCCCCGGTTTCGTACTGGAAAAAGTATCTGCCGACTTAACTGAATTCAACAGCGATATTAAGTTCGACCTATTTTTTCACGATGCATTCTCTCCTGAGGTAAATCCCGAACTGTGGAGCCGGGAGATATTTCAAAAGTTTGCTGCAATGGCATCGCCGGGTGCAATACTGGTGACTTACTCTTCAAAAGGATTGGTAAAAGAGAACCTGAGGGCCTCCGGTTTTACTGTTAGAAGATTTGACGGGATTAACGGAAAACGGCACAACCTTTTTGCTCAAATTCAATTTTGACTTATTGAGTAAGTTCAATTCTGAACAGTTGCGGCCAGTTTTTCCCAGTAAGGTATATCGATTTTGTTTCTGGATTGTATGCGATCCCGTTCAATACGTCGGTTCCGGCTGTTTTCATATTTGCCGGCAATAGGTCTTTGCAATCGACAATAGCTCTCACATTTCCTGTTGAGGGATTTATAATGACTATTTTATCGGTCTGATAAACATTTGCCCAGATTTCGCCATTAATTATCTCCAGCTCATTAAGATAATCCAAAGGTTTTCCATTGATTTTAACCTGAATCTTCGAAAGCTCTTTAAAATTTGATGGATCCATAAAGAACAGATACGAAGACCCGTCGCTTACAATCAGGCGCTTGCCGTCGGTAGTGGCTCCCCAACCATCCCTCGGATTAAAGTATGTAGTGATTTGTTTTAAAGTATTAATTTCGTAAAAAAGTG
>CAZOOH010000191.1:0-4281 GCA_964581375.1 uncultured Muribaculaceae bacterium | reverse complement strand
TTGTGCTGTCTGTATGGTTTTCCAGTGGTACAACAATCGACTGATAATATTGAGGTAAATCCTCTCTGTAAACATTAGTCAAAATAAAAATTTGAATTTGTCCGGTTACACTCCTTTGTCGTCTAAGTTTTTCGGCAGATATCGAAGCAAAGTGAGCAATAGATTTATATAGCTCTTCAATTTCATCCAGATTTTTTGAAAAACTCCTGCTTGTACAAATTTGCTTTTTATCGGACACATTCTCCTCAAATTCTATACATGGTTCACCATTAAGCTCTTTCCACGTTTTAAGCCCGACTATACTCATATTCGACCTTATCCACAATGGTGATAATTGTGTAAAATCATACGCGGTAATAACGCCCATATTCATTAATTTTTTGGAATACCTTCGGCCTATTCCCCAAACATCTTCTATTGGAAATTTTTTGAGGACCTTTGCTATATCTTCTTTTTTTGTCATTACACAAACGCCATTCAGTTTAGGATATTTTTTGCACAATTTATTTGCAACTTTAGCCAAGGTCTTGGTATTTGAAATGCCAAGACTCAAAGGGATTCCTGTATTCTTTTTTATTGTATTGACTATTTCTAACCCTAAGTTTTGAAGTTTGGAAATTTCAATGCCAGACAAATTAAGAAATGCCTCATCTATAGAATATACCTCAGTTGAAGGAGAGAATTTTTTTAGATTATCCATTACTCTGGATGACATATCTCCATATAATACAAAATTGGAAGACAAAACTTTAACCGCCTTTTTTTTAACTAATGCTTCAAGTTCAAAAATAGGCTGTCCCATTTTAATCCCTATCTTTTTGGCTTCATTTGATCGAGATATTACACACCCGTCGTTGTTACTTAATATAACCACAGGTAAATTTTGCAGACTTGGATTAAATACTCTTTCGCAGCTTGCGTAAAAATTATTACAATCGGCTAGACCATACATAAATTTGTGATCTAAATTACTTTAGAACTCTTTTTTTGAATAGTAATATCAAAATCAAAAACAATGACCCCATTACTACGCCAAATAAATTGGCTAAAAGATCGAAAAAAGAGACCGACCTGGAAGGATTAATAGCTTGTAAACTTTCTGTAGTAATGCTTAATATAAAGCCACTCAAAATACAATAAATAAATGTTTTAAATAATGAATAATTAGCAAGAGTAGGTTCAAGTGATTTATAGAATATAAATGAAAATGGCACATATAGTGTAAAATGGACCACTTTGTCGATTGGCAGGTCAAATAGGG
The DNA here is from genome assembly GCA_964581375.1 of uncultured Muribaculaceae bacterium. Taxonomy (GTDB): domain Bacteria; phylum Bacteroidota; class Bacteroidia; order Bacteroidales; family UBA932; genus JAFIHK01. The sequence continues at coordinate 3,020 of CAZOOH010000191.1, read as the reverse complement.
ACAAATCAAAATCAACCTGTGAGGTATTGACATCCATTAAAAAAAGATAAAATAAAATTAACAGATAAGTAAATCCAAATATTGGCCAAATTCTCTTTATTAATGTCATTTTACTTTTTTTATTATATAAGATACAATTCCCCAAATAGTGAAATCATTCTCTTTATTTACCTGTATTGGTTTAAATTTATCATTAGAAGGAATTAACCATAAGGAATCTCCTTCAATTTTTACTCTTTTTAAAGTAAACTCTCCATTTAAAAAACATACTGCAAGGCAATTTGAGTATGGCGTAAGGGATTTATCGATAACAAGAAGATCGCCGTCACTTACGCCATCTCCAACCATGCTTTCTCCTTTAACTCTTGCATAAAAAGTAGAGGAGGGGTTTTTAATCAATGCTTTGTTTAAGTCCAGTCTTCCTTCAAGGAAATCATCTGCCGGAGAAGGGAATCCAGCATGAACAGGAGAGTCCGAGAATGTTAAATAAAGAGGCTCTTCTGTATGAGGAGTTAATATTTCTATCTTCTTATATGTCGATGATTCCTTCATTTTAAAGTTAAACTATGGAATATAATATACTTGTTGATACGAAGATTTCTCTCTTCCGTTTAGAGCAATTACAATATAATTTTTCTTTGAAGTACCTGTAAACGTCTTATTTGTACCTTTATATGTAAGCGAGGTATTCCAATTCACTGTAACACCATCTCTTTCAAGTACATATACTGCATATTCATTTGCATTCGCAACATCTGCCCATGAGAGTGTTGTTTGATTTACAGTAACTACCGGTGCAGATGGAACAGTTTGACTATTGGTTCCAAGTTTTGGGACCAACGATTTCGACTTATAAATCTCTGCTTTGATGTAATTACTCATACTTATTGTATTTACGCCAATTTGCGAGAGACTGGTAATATGTTCTGTTCTAAACCAGCAATTACCTTTCATAGTATTATAGTTTCTGCAAACTTTTACCTCATTTAAAAATTCTGAGATATTTGGAAATCCGGATTCACCGAGTCTGTAAGCAGCAATTCCGGGAATAATTCCCACACTTGCACTATTGGCATTCCAATAACTGGCAAGAGCACTAAAATCGGCAGTAGAGTGTCCGATTTGCCAATACATTTGAGGAGCTAAATAATCTACCCATTTATTTGTAAGCCAGGTCACAGGATTGGCATAAAGAGCAAGCGCATTGGCAATCTGACCTGAAGGAGAGATACCGAAGAGAACTTTAGTATTAGCAGCTTTAACTTCCTCATAAATACCCTGTACCATGAGGTCTATGTTTCTCTCTCTCCACTGGTTTAAGGTCAGGCCATTGCCATATTGAGCAAAAGTCTGGCTATCGTCCCAAGTTCCGGCCGATGTTTTTAGTCCATCAGGATAAAAGTAGTCGTCAAAGTGAATACCGTCAATATTATATTTTTCAATAACTTCTCTTACTACGTTTCTTAAATGTTGTCTTACTTCCGGCAGTCCCGGATTCCAATATCTCACACCTCCATATGTACAGTACCATGTGGGATGAAGAACTGCAGGATGATTCGATGCATAAGTACCTGTAGCAGAACCTACTCTCAAAGGATTCATCCATACATGAAGCTCCATACCTTTTGCATGTGCAGCAGTAATCGCAACTTGTAAAGGGTCATATCCGGGGTCTTGTCCCTGTGTTCCTGTAAGATAATCACTCCAAGGCAAAATAGTTGATCTATAAAAAGCTGCAGATGAGGTCATTCCCTGAAACAGGACTACGTTCATATTTAAATTATATATCTTGTCGATTAAACTTATAAGATAATTTTGTTGATCCGAAGCATTCGTATAGGAGCCCGGCCAATCAAGCTTATATGCTGTAGTAAGCCATGCAGCTCTAAATTCATGATTAAGTACAACTCTGTCAGTGGCAGCATTAAATTGCGCAGATGGTCCTTCCGGCTCTGGTGTAATATTGTCTTTAGAACAGGAAACAACAAGTAATCCAAAGAAGATTAGCGCTGCTAATAGTTTTTTTTGTTTCGATTTCATAGTTAAAATTTGGGTAAATTTAATACGATTTAATGTAAAATGAAAACTGACAATCTGTCATTTTTTTAGAAAAATTCTCAAATGGTATCTATTTTGAAAAAGATAGAGTCAAATATTCAAATTAAATTATAATTTTAAACAAAGGAGGTTATTATGACAATTATCAGAAGAAATGAGAGTTTGCCGGTTTTGTCAGGCTTCTTAAACGATTTTTTAAGAAACGATTGGCTTGATTTTTCAAATCGCAACTTTTCAATGACAAACACAACTATACCATCAGTAAATATTAAAGAATCTAATGATGGTTTTGATTTAGAAATGGCTGCACCCGGACTTGGTAAAAGTGATTTTAAAATCACAACAAGCCAAGGAATTTTAAAGATTTCATCAGAGAAAAAGAATGAAGTGAAGGAAAATTCAGATAACGAATATTCCCGCAGGGAATTTAGTTACGAATCATTTTGCAGAACCTTTACTCTGCCGGACTCTGCCGATCTTGAAAAAATATCTGCAAAATATGAAAACGGAATTCTACTAGTATCAATTCCAAAGAAACAAATACAAAAAAGCGCCAACGAGCAGACAATTATGATTGAATAAAATTAAGGCGATCGTGGGAGGGGAACCGATGGTTCCCCTCTTTTTTTATAATATTCTTGATATATTTAGGTTAACTTGATAAGGTAACGAGAAGTCACGATAATCTTGCCCATCAAGCCAATTCATTTCATCGCCCGATCTTAATATAACCGGCATTCTCTTTTTGGTATTATGAATTTCTGACATTAATTCATTTGCTTCTGTAGTCAAAATTGAGTAAGTGTTTATATATTGTCCATCGTTAAGTAACCAACTTGAATATAATCCTGCAAATGAGAATATTTCATCATCGGCACTAGTTATAAGATACTTCTCTTTTACCGTTTTGCCACGATTACTAATATGTTTCCATTCGTAAAAGCCATCTGCAGGTATTATGC
>CAZOOH010000190.1:0-4297 GCA_964581375.1 uncultured Muribaculaceae bacterium | reverse complement strand
AATTATGGAAAAGTATTTGTGATAATGCCAGAGTCTTTAAAAGCACTGTTTTGCCTCCCATATTTGCTCCGGTTAAAAGTGTTAAGTTTTCACCGGATTCAAAATCGACTCTATTAAATTCCTTGTCTGACAGTTTCAAATAAAATTCAACTTCAGGATTAAAAAGACCTACATAAGAATTACCTGATTCTGATATAGTCGGAATACACAAACCGAGTTCCTTATTTTGTAATACTTTAGCAATTAAAATATCCAGATTTAGAATAGATATATAATTTGATTTTATTTGATTGATATAATATCTCAGTTTATCGGAGAGTTCAACTCTAATTACCTCTTCTATCTCTAATGTTCTATCATAAAGAGCAAAATTTTGAGAATCATTTTTAAAAACACTCCTAGCTTTAGCAAGTTCATCCGAATATGAATCGTAAATATAAAACGATAATGAATTTGTATTATCGGGATCAAGTAATCTTACCACCCCACTAAGAGGATCTAAAGAAATTATGTTTTGAGGCAGATTAATTGATTTGTTTAGAATCTTCTCGGAAAGTATGGCAAAATATTTAATTTCAAATAACTCAATATCATCAAGAACACTAGAGCCCGAAAGTCGCTCCAGAGTCGATGAAATTTCTTTAATATCGCTTAGAAGAAATTTTAGTTCATCAATTATGTAGGAATTATCTCTATTTAAATTAGTAAATTCCTGAAGAACTCTTATTTGTTCGTAACCGTTTTTAATTTTATCCGATGAATGTAAATACTGATTTGAAGCAAAATGTCTTTTAGCTATCGATGAACTAGTATTCAGATTATTGAACATAAACCGAAAACCGCAAGGAGTATCAAAAAAATCTTTAAGCCTCATATCCGTTTTTTTTAATATCATAAACCGGAATATCAATAACTCTTCTTAATTCATCACAAACTAAGTCGGAGTCCAGAGTAAAACCGGCCGGTGAGTAAGGATTAACACAAACTGCGATCAATTTGCTTCTTTTTAAAACAGTTAATTTACCACCCCTTCTTGTAAAATGAGTAAAGTTCTCTTTAGAAATAAATATTTTTGTAAAATCTTTTACAATAACTTCAAGGTCAATTTCTTTCGTGCTTGAGTTTAGTATATTAAATATTTTATCGGTCACAGCTCCTCCGAAATATAACCTTTTAGTTATATTTATTAACTCTTTAAAATTTTTATCTACTGTAAAAGATGATTCAATAGATAATATATCTGCTTTTCCGTTTTTATCAATCGAAAAAATTCCTCTTCCGAGACTATCTAAATAATTAAAATCGAGACCGGTACATAAAGGCAGATTTATAAGATCCACAACAAAAGAACTTTTGGAAACCAATGATTTAAGATTTACTGAAAGAGAGGCTCCTGTATTGAGAATCATTGATTCGCATACAGCAGGAGAAGCAGGAGTTAATCTTGACAAAGCACCATCAATAATAAAATGGTCTATGCCGTAATTAATTCTAAGTCTGTCCATCCAATCTTTCAAAGTTTGAGTTGCAGAGTGTCCTGCCAATAAAGCCTTTCCGTCGGTTACAGCTCTTGATGTAACTATTCTTCCAGTAGCAGTTAAATTATAATCGATGTCAAAAATTTCGGAGACAATTTTTCTCTCGTTAAAAAATTTCTCGCTTGTTGCAAAGTATATGCCTTTACGCAGATATATTTCTGGTTTAGAAGTATTTGTAACAATATCTGTGGTCTCTCCGTCGACACCTGAAGAGCTCACGGCAATCTTCAGGCTATTCAACGGAATTCTTTGCAGAATGTAATTCAGGCACTCTGTTTTTCCTGTATTCTTTTCAAGACCTACAATGGAAAGACTTTTATATTTAAGAATATCCTGAATTAAAGACATAGATATTATTTATGGAATCTCGATTTTCTGGCATAAACCTCCGGTTCAATCGAAAGTCTCTGCCCTTTTAATAAGGACGCTACACCCTCTAATTTTTCATCTTCAATGCAATCGGTACAAGTGCATTTATTTTCATAATCCAGAGGTTCTGAATAGGTTGTAATAATACCTTCAAAATTCCTTAGAACAACTCTACCGGGTGATTGAGAAATTAAATAATTTGGCATTACAGGAGTTTTTCCGCCACCCCCCGGAGCATCAACTACAAATGTAGGAACGGCATATCCGGAAGTATGTCCCCTTAAGCCTTCAATAATTTCAATACCTTTTGAAATTGGTGTTCTGAAGTGTTCAAGTCCTTGCGATAAATCACATTGATAGATATAATACGGGCGTACTCTCATCTTAACTAGACCATGTACTAATCTCTTCATAATATTTGGACAGTCATTAACTCCCTTTAAAAGAACAGATTGATTTCCCAGCGGAATTCCGGCATTTGCCATCTTCTCACAAGCAGCAATAGATTCCGGAGTAATTTCCTTCGGATGGTTAAAGTGAGTATTGAGCCAAATAGGATGATATTTCTTTAACATTTCTGTTAAAGAGTCGGTAATCCTTTGTGGACAAACTACTGGAGTCCTTGATCCTATTCTGATAATTTCAACATGAGGAATCTCTCTTAATTTTTTAATTATTGATTCCAATTTTGCATCGGAAACCATAAGTGCATCTCCTCCCGAAAGTAGAACATCTCTTACTTGAGGAGTCTGCTGAATATATTCAATTGCTTTTTGAATATAATCAACCGGAGCCTCATTATCCTTTTGACCGGCGTATCTGCGTCTGGTGCAGTGTCTGCAATACATTGAACACATGTCTGTTATAAGCAGAAGGACTCTGTCCGGATATCTATGAGTAAGTCCGGGTACAGGTGAGTCTGAATCTTCATGCAGCGGGTCCAATAAATCTGCAGGAGAGATGTATGTTTCAGCTCCTTTTGGAATTGCTTGTAATCTTACAGGACAATTAATATCGTCAGGATCAACCAGAGACAAGTAGTAAGGAGTAATTGCCATCCTTAGTGTTTGAAGAGAGGTTTTAACTCCCTCCTCCTCTTCAGGAGTCAAATTAATATACTTCTTAAGTTGATCTAATGTCTCAATTCGGTTTTTAACCTGCCATTTCCAGTCATTCCATTGTTCATCGGTGACTTCCGGAAACATCTGTTTTCTTCTGCTTTCTAACATTTTAAATGTATAATTTTTCAAAAAGTTCTCTAATCGGTTTTGATTCTCTTATGATATTAAGAGTAAGATCGGCGTGGCCTTTTGCATATCCGTTGCCAACTATCAGGTTGATGTCTTTTCCTACTCCTTCTGCACCCAGAGCCGCTTTGGTAAAACTGGTTGCCATTGAAAAGAAATAGACACTTCCTCTTCCTTTAGTTATTAGTATTGAGGTCATCTCTGTTGACGGAACATTTACATTATTGATTGTAACATCGCATCCTCTGCCTCCGGTTATAGACATAACCTCTTCATAAACCTTCATAACATCAGTAGCATCAGCAATTATAATGTCGGTGGCTAATCCTAAATCTTTGATTCTTGCTGCATTTTCGGCAGAATACTCGACGACAATTACTTTGCCGTACTTCCCTACATTTTGCATTGCCTGATAGCTGCATAAGACTCCGGACTTGCCTCCGCCTCCTATAATGCAAACGGTGTCTCCTTCAGTAACCAACCTGTCAACTTGAGCTGGTGCACCGGCAACATCCAGTACTGCCAATGCGAGTTTTTCAGGAATATCTTCAGGCAAAATTGCATAAATTCCACTCTCAAAAAGAATGGCTTGGGCATCGACGTCAATCTGTTCAGTATCGGCAGATATATTCTTTATACTGTTTATTTTAAGTGGAGTTAATGAAAGTGATACTAAAGTTGCAATTTTATCACCTTTTTTAAGTTTTTGAGCAGAAAAATTTGCTCCAATCTCTTTTACTTTGCCAATTAACATTCCTCCAGATCCTGTTACAGGATTTTGCATTTTTCCTCTCTCACCTACAATTGAAAGAATCATCTCTTTCATTTTATCGGTATCGGAATTGCAAACAGTTTTTATCTGCATAAATGATGCTGAATCGATATTTAAAGTGCTAACATCTATTAGTACCTCGTTATCGTAGACGGTCATCGAGTTGTCTAATTTTAATGCAGGCTGAGGCAGAGTGCCTTTAGGAGAAAGCACTCTGTGTGTACCATACCTGCAACCTTTTGCGTTATTAAGCATATAATTCTGTAAAAACTTTTCTTAGTTTTTCACTCTCTCTTAATAGTTCAAGTGTAATTTCAGCGTGTCCTTTTGTATATCCGTTACCAACTATCATAGTTACGTCACTTCCCACT
>CAZOOH010000189.1:0-4385 GCA_964581375.1 uncultured Muribaculaceae bacterium | reverse complement strand
AGGAAGCTCTTCTTTGATGAAAATTGTTCTTTGTATTTCCAGAATTTTTGTTTCCGCGGCTTCACTGACGAAATAACCTATGCCCCTTGTATTATAAATTATCTCGTTTGACTGCAAATGTTCGTAGGATCTCATTATTGTATTTGGATTGACTCCAAGCGCTATACCCATCTCCCTAACCGATGGAATTCTTCCGTTTGCCGAATACTCTCCGGAGAGAATTTTGTCGCAAATCGAATCGGCAATTTGCAGATATATTGGTTTATGTTGGTTAAAATCGGTCATAATCAGAATTTTAAATGTTTTAGCCTGTAATATGTACCATAATATAAAAGGATTGGAATAACTACACTGGCAACAATCTTTATCCATTTAGCAAGTGCTGTGAGTCCGTCAATTCCGGGTTTACCGATTGTTATTTTTACGTTGTTTCCTGAATTTACATTTTCCAATCCTGCAAAATCAAAAATATGTACACCGTTTTTAATAAGAATAATTCCAATAATCAATATCACTACATTAATAGCGAAAACAGTGAGTACAGTCTTCAATATCTTATTCTTTCTGAAGAGAAGATTTCCAAAAAGAGATACTCCGCTCATAACAAAAATTGAACTAATTACTTCCCAGCCCGGTTTAATTGAAAAAATATTATTAGAGGACTCTCCGAACAGGTAACCTGTATAAATATTGGGACTAATCAATGCTATTATATAATCAATAGAAATACAAGATATTAATATTGCGAGAGGAATAATAACAACTGAAACTAAAACCATTGAAAGATATTTTTCGGTTATAGAGGCTGGGAGCATAGCACTCTCAATACCGCTTTTTTTATGATTCAAATGGTTATACAAAGTATATGGTAAAATAAAAAAGGCAATTGTTACAATTATTGTAATCGTATTTGATCTGGAAAAAGAGGATATACCTAAATGCGAAGATGTAAATAGGGTGAAAAGCCATCCGATTATTGATACTAATATTGAAATTCCTATCAATACCGATATTTTGGAGATGTTCTCAGTAATCTCTTTTGAAATGAGAGAACCTAATCTTTTAAAGTTTAAAATGCTTGTCATAGGATTATTTTTTAAAGAGATCATTAATAACTTTTTTATTTGAAATAACAGTGTTGAAAAGAGCTTCAATATTGATATTCTGTTCGATTCCGCTCTTATTTAAATCGACAGTCAGGTAACCGCCAACAGTTTGTTCGTTATATAGTGCACTCTTCAATTCGGTTTCATTGAATGTAAATGATAATTTGTTGCTGATTTCTTCAATAGTGGCATTAAGTAAAACCGCATTTTTATCAAGAATAATAATAGGGTCAATTATATTTTCAAGGTCTCTTACCTGGTGAGTCGAGATTACAATACATGTATTATCGGATGCTGCCAATGATATTATCTTCCTAAGTTGTGATTTTGATGGAATATCTAATCCGTTACTTGGCTCATCCATAAACAGATATTTTGTTTTAGTGGCAAATGCAAATGCAATCATTGCTTTTTTACGTTGTCCGAAAGAGAGAGCGTTGAAACTTTTTGATGGATTTGTTTCAAACATTTTCATATACTCTATGAAGAGAGTATGGTCATACTTCGGATAAAATTTTCCGCGATTCTCGGCATAATCACACATTTTGATGTTGGGGTAGGAGAGTTCTTCGGAAAGAAAATACACCTCTTCCAGGAATTCGGGCTTTCTGTTAAAAGGTTTTTGACTATCTACTGTACAGTTTCCCTTTTGCGGCGACAATAAACCGCACATAATTTTCAATAAAGTAGTCTTACCTACACCATTTTCGCCTAATAACCCATAAATTTTTCCGGGTTCTAAAACCATTGTAAGGTCGTCAAATACCTTTGTCCGACCATAACTAAAGCTTAAGTTGTTTATATTTATCATTTTAATAAAAATTTAGTGTATTAGTGTTGTAATACACTGCAAAGTTATGTAAGTTTTTTAATCTTGCAAATAATTTTAATTTTGCGAAAGAAATTTATTGAAATGATGAGAAAAATATTCATTATAGCGATATTATCGATAATTACTGGTCAATCGTTAATATCACAGACAAAAAGCGATATAACAAATCTCAAAACATATTTAAACTTTCTTGCTTCCGATAAAATGAACGGCAGATTACCCGGAAGCTTGGAGGATTCTCTATGTAGAGATTATATAACAAGAAAATTATTAAAAATCGGCTACAAACCATATTTTTCGAAATCTTCTTTACCTTTTAATTTCATCAAATCAAGAGAGTCATCAAATGATTCCTATGTTCAGCTCGACAATCAGATTCTGGAAAAGGGTACAGATTATCTTATTCCTCCATTTTCGGGGAACAATGAAATCTCGGCAAAAATCGTTTGCATTGACAATACAAATTCCTCAGATACAATTGAAAAGGGATCTGCCGTGCTTATAAAATCTACTGTAGAGGATATTAAGTTAAAAGTTACTGCTTTCGCCGATAAGGGAGCATCTGCACTTCTGTTTTACAATCCGGATGATACTAAATTTAATTACCCATCTTCCGAGTTATCGGCACAACTTTCAATTCCGGTTATTTACATATCTCCTGCAACTGCGAGCAAAATTCTGAGTAAAGGAAGTGCAAATATTAAAGTAAAAACTGAAATGCTCATTACCAGAACACATAGTGCTAACGTTGTAATGACGCTTAACGTAGAGAATCCTGCGGGCACAATTATAATAGGTGCTCATTTCGACCATTTGGGGAGAGGAGAATACAGCAGCAGAACACCCAACAGGATGGAGGTTCATAATGGTGCAGATGATAATGCCAGCGGAGTTGCATCAATTATTGAAATAGGGAATCTATTCTACAAGAACAAAAAAAATCTTAAGTATAATATTATTATTGCGGCATTTGGTGCCGAAGAGAAAGGATTACTGGGATCAAAAGCATTTGCAGATTCCCTGAAAAGAGCATCACGCCTACCGGCAATAATGTTTAATCTTGATATGGTAGGACGACTTGTGGATGATAAGATTCAGGTGGGAGGCATAGGAACTTTTTCAAGGGCGGACTCTTTGGTTAATAAAATAAATGAGAAATCAGGTTTTAAGCTCTCTTTTACAAAGGGAGGAACCGGTTCATCTGACCACTCCTCATTTTACTCAGTTGGAGTTCCTGTTTTATATTTTACTACGGGAGTTCATCAGCAATATCACACTCCCGATGACGATGTAGAGTTAATAAATTTTGAAGGAATGGCTAAGGTTTGTGACTTTGTATACAATATATCTTCTCAGATTGCTTTCGGACAATTCACTGCTAAATATACAAAAGTGGCTTCGGCAGATGAAGAGCCTGTCCGCACCTCATTCAAGGTTTCTTTAGGTGTGATACCTGATTTTACTTACGAAGTAGGTGACGGGTTTAGAATTGGTGCTGTATCTGACGGTAAACCTGCATATAAAGCCGGTTTAATTGCCGGAGACATTATTACTTCGATGAATGGTAAAATCGTTAAAAACATTTACGAATATATGGCCAGGCTCGGCGAACTTAAATCTGGAGATTTAGTTGAAGTTTTGGTAAAAAGAGATGGTAAAATTTTAAATTATTCAATTCAGTTATGAAAAATTTCTTATTCTGGGTACTAGCAATAGTAATTACTTTGGCAGCTGTAGTTTTTCAAAGAAAAACAGGCCCTACAAATCCAAAATCATTTAGTTTTGAATTCGATTCTGTTCTATGTGATACCAAATTGCCAAGATCATTGGAAATTCAATCTAATACTAGTGATTTAGAATTTGAGATAGATGGAATAACTAAAGAAGTAAATGTCTCACTCTATTATAAGAGGTATCCTTCCAATGAAAGTTTTACCGAAGTAAAAGCTGTTCAAAGCGACGATTTATTTAAATTTACCTTGCCTTCACAACCACCTGCCGGTAAAATTGCCTATTATGTTCATATATATGACGAAGTTAGTTCAATTGATCTATTTAAAGATTCTCCGGTAATATTACGTTTTAAAAACGGAGTACCTGCAGGAGTGTTGATACCTCATATACTATTTATGTTTTTGGCAATGTTATTTGCCAACTATACAGGTATTCTCGCATTCTCAAAATCAACTAGGGTTCGCAGATATATTTGGCTTACATTTATATTCCTCGTTTTGGGAGGTTTGGTTTTGGGTCCGGTAGTCCAAAAGTTTGCATTTGGCCATTACTGGACAGGCTGGCCTTTTGGTAGTGATTTAACTGATAATAAAACACTAACCTTGGTTCTGTTCTGGGTTGCAGCTTTGTTGCTGACCAGAAAAAAACCAAGGAAGTATTTAATAATAATTGCTGCTATATTAACTCTTGCTGTTTACTCTATTCCTCACAGT